>JALTMC010000024.1 GCA_027005175.1 Myxococcales bacterium | reverse complement strand
CCATCGCTGTCACAGAGGGAATCCCCTACCAATGGGAACAACATATGGAGCGCCTGAGGTGTGGGCTCTCAGCTCTCAGCATCCCCACACCAACAGACAACCTCTGGCAATGCAGCCTAAAACTCGTACAGAAAAATAACATAACCTGTGGTTTCTTGAGGCTCTCTGTAAGTCGTGGGATTGGAAGTCGAGGATTTCTGCCCCAGCTCCTCTCCGAAGGCGAACAGCCTCCCACCGTTGTGATCGAAACAAGCGAGAGAACAACATGGGTAGAGGATCCAGTGATGTTGTGGTATAGCAGCTACACCAAGCCACCGGCGTCCTCCATCCCTTCGGGAATCAAGACGATGCAGGGATTAAACTCCACGCTGGCCCGGATGGAAGCCCAAAAAAAGCATTGTTTTGAGGCACTGTTGACAACCCCCGATGGAGAGATTTGTGAGGGTAGCTCCAGCAATATCTTTTGGTTTCGTCAGGGGATCTTATACACTCCCTCTTTGGACTGTCCCATTGTGGCGGGAACAACACGACAAGCGATCATTCGTCTCTCTCCCTTCCAAGTGAGGGAGGGACACTTCCATCTCGACGACTTGCACACCGCAGAAGAGGTATTCCTCACCAATGTAGCCTGGGGAGTCACGCCTGTTCGGTCGTTGCAACCCATGAACCTCTGCTGGCATCACTTGGAACGAAGCCAGAGATTGAGTGCCTTATTAAAACAGGATATCGCTCATTATGTTACTGCGAGAAAAAGTGAGTTGGATCGATCCTCTCTCGCTCGCAAGAGGGATCCCTGAGAAGGAAGAACACTGGGTCTTCTTTTACTCAGGACAGAAACGTCCTTATACAGGACGCTACTCCATCCTTGGTTTGCGAGCAAAGCAGATGATCCAGTCGGAAAGTTTTGCCGAACTCGAAGAGGCTCTCGACCAAAAAACTCGACCCTACGAGAACATGTGGTTTGGCTACTTGGGATATGGACTCAAAAACACGCTAGAGGAGCTACCCAAAGACAAGCCGGGACGGTTCAACCTACCTGCTCTTTGGATGATAAATTTTCGATTGTTGCTGGTCTTTGATCATGCAGAACGCCATGTAGAGATCTGGGCTGAGTCCCCTGAAGATCAAGCCTATCTCCCGCAACCTGTAGAGAAGCAAGACTCTCTCTATCGAGTCGCTCACCTCACCTCAAATATGTCGAACACAGACTACCTCCAGAAAGTCAGACAAGTTTTAGAGAACATCGCACAAGGAGAGATCTACCAAGCCAACCTCACACGAAAGTTCTATGGAGCGTTTGAGCAAGAAGGAAAACCTTTTGAACTCTTTGCCAGACTGTGTGAGCGAAGCCCCTCAGGATATAGCGCGTTCTTGCGACTGGGAGAAACCTATGTCCTGTCTTCAAGTCCAGAAAGATTCCTAACACTCGATGCAGCGGGCGTTGTCGATGTGAGGCCCATCAAAGGAACAGCTCCTCGTTTTGAGGATGTCACGCTCGATGAAGCCTCGCGACAAGCGTTGTTACAGTCCGAGAAGAATCGCGCCGAGAATGTGATGATCGTCGATCTCATGCGCAATGATCTATCTCGCAGTTGTCGGCCAGGAACCGTGGTCGTAGAAGACCTTTATCAGGTGACAAGCTACGCAACCATCCACCATATGGCATCCACCATCAAAGGACAAAAAAGTCCAAATATCTCAGGCATAGAGTTAATCAAAGGCTGCTTCCCTCCAGGTTCCATGACAGGAGCCCCCAAAATACGAGCCATGCAGATATGCACACAGATCGAACAGGTAGAGAGAGGTGTATATAGCGGCGCCATCGGGTGGTTCGGAGGAGATGGGACCATCGATCTGTCGGTGGTGATTCGCACCCTGCTTTTGCAGCCAGGGCACTTTGAATTTCAAACAGGAGGAGCCATTGTGGCAGACTCCGACCCAGACGAAGAGTGGCGAGAAACACTGGACAAAGCAAAAGCCATCATCGACACCCTCGACATCCCAATGAACTCTCTCGAAAAAGCTGGGATCAAGTAAAGTTGCACATCCTGCTCTCACAACACACAGAGAAAAGTTTTCTCGAACAGGCCGGGCTCAAAAGACAGTTGTGTCGGGCTACTCTGACAACACACAGAGAAAAGTTTTCTCGAACAGGCCGGGCTCAAAAGACAGTTGTGTCGGGCTACTCTGACTCTATCACGTCCTTTTTCTTATCGGAGTATGTAAAGAAAACAAAGTCCCACAAAGGCGAGCTGATCCCATGATTGTGCTCAAACTCTTTAAAGTGATGAACCATATGGAGCCGCCGCAGGTATTTGCCTAACTTTGTGGTGGGTCGGAAATGATGTGTGTAGTAATGGATCCAATCGTAGCCGAGGTACCCCAAGCAAGTACCTGCAAAAAGAGGAAGCCAAGCGTAGGGGCCGAGAATAGCATAGTAGATCGAGCCAATGATAATGGTCGGAGGCCAACTCATCAAAGGAGGAGCGACCAAGCGATATTTATCATTGGGAAACTCATGATGATATCCATGCATCATAAACATGCGAAACTTACTTTGCAGTTCCTCGGTGGGGTGGATGTGAAAGACAAAGCGATGCAGCATATACTCCAACAACGTCCAGAGTAAGATACCGACGGCAAACAGACCAAGGAACTTCAGAAGACTCAAATGCGGGGAAGTAAAACCAACATAAAAGCTGTAGAGAACGATAGGAATGACCCACAGGCCTGGCACAATAGGATGGGCACTCGCAAGATAGTTCTCAATAAAAGAGTTGGTATAGATCTGTAGGCTTGTCTTCTTCTTGTTCTCAGGGCTTGGTGCCTCCACGCTTCCGTCCCAACGATTGAGAGTGTCTATAAACTCGCTCGTATAGGAGAATATTCCCAGTTTTTGACTCTCCACAGACTTCTGTTTTTCTTTGCGTTCCATACTATTCTCACACCGTGTTCGCCTCAGAAGCACTGAGACCTTCAAAAGATATCCACTTTAGGGAGATAAGAGACATTCGAGAGGTCACAGATCATGCCAAGCCTTGATCTAAATCAATGAACTTGCTTTTCCTTCACCCTAAGCTCTCCCTCCCATATACAATACAACACTAGAACCTCCCTTCTATACCACTCCAAGCACCAGCAAGATAGGACAGATTCAAAAAAATGCAAGAGACGACCTTAACACTAACGGACCCTACTCCCACCACCCAACCCCACTTAACCTTCCTGGACCGAGCTTTCTCGCCGTTGGTAAAAGAGGAGCGTGATTTAGCCTTTGTTCGTTTGAGTATCTGGCTCACACTGGTTTTCCTCCCCCTTCTGGTTATCATGTTTCTACCAGGAAACTTCCGCTGGTGGATGGCTCCTCTTTACTGGGCTTTGTATGCTTGGTATCTCGGTCCTTTTATACTGATGCTCCACAACACCAGCCATCGAGTATTATACAAAAAGAAATATGACCTGTTAAACAAGTATATCCCATGGGTCCTCGGACCCATGGTGGGGCAATCTCCCGGCACATACTACGCCCATCATATGGGTATTCATCATGCCGATGGAAACCTTCCCAAGGATCTCAGTTCTACCATGCCATACCAGCGTGATAGCTTTATAGATTTCATGAAGTACTACCTTCGATTTATGGTCAGCTACCCACAGATGATCTCCTACTTTCGACGAAACAAGCGATTCAAGATGCTCCGAATGCTCGTGGTTGGAGAGGTCTTTCATATCGCCCTGATCCTCGGGTTATTGTATTGGAACTGGCGACCTGCTCTAGTGGCCTTTGTGATCCCTTTCTTCATGACACGATTTCTCCTTATGGCAGGCAACTGGACTCAGCATGCTTTTGTTGACCCCGACGATCCCACCAATGACTACAAAACTGTTATTACCTTCATCAACAGCCCTTACAACCACCGTTGCTTTAATGATGGCTATCACTTGGGACACCATTTAAAGGCCAACCGTCATTGGCTCGATATGCCCGATGATTTTCTCCAGAAAAAGCAAACAATGATCGAGGCTCAATCGATCGTGTTTACCAAACTTGATTACTTTATGATCTTCCTGCTTCTGATGTTCAAGCGGCATCGTTTTTTAACAAAATTTTATGTTCAGCTTACACCGGAAGATCCGTTATCAGATGACGAGATTGTGGCACTTTTCCATAAGCGACTCGCGAAGTTCAGTCCAGAGCAACTGCAACAATTCATGTAGAAATAGCAGGATGGTGCAGGATTTGCTCTGATCGGAGAGGTGAATGACATCGGGTTTGGGGTGTTTCGAGTTCCGCAACACAACTTTTGGTATCTCGTCTATCTACCTGTAAGAAAAGGATTTCAAGAAAAGCCCAGGAAAACCCTGTTGCTTTGCCTTGTGAGGCTATGATACTTAAATGCGCCAATGGTAGATTGTACCGATCAAGGTAATATGGGTGCATTGTAGGTAATATTGAGGTCCTGAACGAAACATAATTCCACTCCAACAAGAGTTGCCATCCTGACGGAAGATTTCGGACCCACAAAGCCAAGATTCCCACTAACCGCAAGCCTTATGCAGGAGCGATAACTCGTTATGGCAACTGAAGAGATTCAAAACTATTTACGTATTCTCGACGCCGTCCCCACCAACGTCCCGGCCTTTGAAGCCCTCCGTGAGATTTATACGGAGCAGGAAGATTGGTCAGAGTTAGCAGGTTTGTATGAGAGGCGGGCTGAGCAGCTTCCCGATCAAACGCAGGCCCCGGACTTGTTTTTACAAGCAGCAGCTCTTCGTCTTCATCGATTGCAAGACACGGCTGGTTCAAAGCGAAATATCGCAAAAGTTCTGGAGTTGCAGCCCAGCAGTGGGCAAGCTCTGACCTTGCTGCGGCAAGTCGCTGAAGCTGATGGAGACTATGCCACTTCCATCAAAGTGCTCCGTCAAGAAAGCCAGCTCACCGAAGATACCGGTCGAAAATCGGATATCTTCCAGCAGATCGCAGTGCTCTTTGTGGAGAAGATGGACAACAAAGAGCATGGAGCAGTGGCGTATCACCAAGCTTACCTCCTCAACTCCGAAAACAAGAACGCGATGGAAGAGGCTTTGCGTCTCTACCGAGAGACCGGCGAATGGCAGCGCGTCATCGCAGTGTTGCGTACTCGTCTGGAGAATACAGAGGAGAATGAAGACAAAGCCCGGCTGCTAGTACAGATCGGCGAGATCTTCCTTCACCACCTGGAAGAGGGCAAGACCCCTGAGGGAATGCAAAAAGCATCTCAACTTTTCAAAGAGGCGCTCAGCCTGGATGCCGACTGCAAAGAAGCCCAACATGCCATCAACGAGTTGGAGTACGAGACTCAAGAGTGGACCTCCCTGCTCAAGAAGTTGAAGAAAGACATTCGCAAGAGCGAAAGTGACGAGAACTCGGCATTCCTAAACTACAAGATCGCGGAAGGTTACTACAGACGTGAGAACAAGCCCGCTTATGCCATCCGTTATTGCAAGCAGGCGTTGGAGCTTCAGTCCGACTATGAGAAAGCACTTAACTTAATCCAGCAGCTCTATTCAGAGCTGGGCAAATGGGAAGCTCTGTCCGACTTTTTGCTTGACCAGTCCCAAAAAGTGGATGAGGTCGAAGACAAAGTCAGCTGGTTGAAGAAGTTGGCGACAGTCTACCGAGAGCAAACCAAAGAGAGCGATCGCGAGATCTCCACATTGGAGAGAATCCTGGAAGTCAGTCCTTCTGACGGTGACGCTCTTCGTCGCTTGGAGTCGATTTACCGGGATGCCTCGCAGTTCAGTAAAACACTGAGTGTGATGGAAAAACGCTTGGTGACTATCGACGAAGAAGAGACCAAGAAAAGTTTGCTCTCCGAAATGGCGACCTTGGCCGAGATTGAGCTGCAAAACCATGCAAAAGCGGCCTCCTACCAGGAGCAGATCCTGGTTCTCTTCCCTGAAGACAAAGCCGCGATTGACGCGTTGTTGTCGCTTTATGAAGCACAAGCTTCCTGGGAAAAGTTAATCGGTGCATTGCAGCGCAAGCTCGATCTAACAGAAGAGCGTGAGCAGCGTGGATTTTTGCTGCGACGCATTGGTGATATCTATCACCAAAAGTTGTCGCAACCCAAGGAAGCCTTCAAGACCTACACAGAGGCTCTCCAGGCCAATCCCCAAGATACAGAGTTGACCGAGAAGCTGGAATCCCTGGCTCGTCAGATTGGTAACTGGAACGAGATGATCGCGTTGTATCGCAAGACATTGAGTTCCTCTGACGATGCAGCTGACCAGTCTGCGCTGCTGACCCGTATTGGTGAGATCTACTCAAAGGAAATGAATGATTGGGACTCTGCCCAAAATGCCTATGAGGACGCAGTAGAACAGCACCCCAATCTCGATGCTTACAATGCATTGCAACAGATCTACCGACGCTCCGAAAAATGGATCGATCTGGCAGAGATGCTGGAGCAAAAGGCCCAACTGGAGATACTCGAAGACAGCGAAAAGATCGCTGTCTTGGGGGATCTGGCTTGGGTACGAGAGCGTCAGGTTGACGATCTTGACGGTGCCGCCGAAGCATTTGAGCAGGTCCTTGCCCTGGACCCGTCTAATGCCTCAGCGATCGAGTCTCTTGAGCGGATTTACAAGCAGTCCGAGAACTGGGAAGCGCTGCGTGATGTATACCAGCGACGCATTGATGAGCCCGCCTCCGAAGAGGATCTCAAATCGACCCTTCACATTATGGGAACACTGCTTCTCGAAAAGCTCCATGACCTTGAGAATGCTGTCCAGATCTACCATCAGTTGCGTGTGTTAGACCCCAACAACAATGTGATCCTCAACCGCTTGGACCAGCTCTACCGCAAGCTAGAGCAGTGGGATATGTGGGTTGATACGGCGCGAGAACGTGTGGAGCACATCCGACGCCCTGAACAACGCAAAGAGTTGCTGACAGAGATCGCCAAAGTTCACGAGGAGCAACTCGATGAATTTGCCGAAGCGATCGCAACATTGCGTGAGATTCATGCGCTCGACCCCAATGACACTGAGGTCCTCGACGAGCTGCTGCGACTCCTAGAGATGGAGCAAGATGTTGAGGGACAGTTGGAGATTCTGCGTAAGAAAGCAGATCTAACCTCCCCGTCCAACGGCAAAAAGGAGCTTTTGTTCCAGATTGCTGATCTGTATCGAAAGCAACAAGCTCCCCCTCCTCCTGCTCCGATTGCCGAAGGTGAAGAAGGTGAGGAATACAATGAAGGTGACACCTCCGTGTCCCTCAACAATATTCCTTCCGAGATGCCTCCCGTGAACACGGAAGCGGAAGACGCGATGGCTGCGACGTATCACGAGATACTCGACCTGGATGCCAGAGACTTGGACGCGCTGCGTGCGCTGCAAGCTCACTACCAATTGCGTGGAGAGCATGAACAAGTACTTGAGTTGTTGCTCAGTGAACGTCGTGCCATAGACGACCCCGAACTCAGCCTTCAGCTCAGCCAACGCATCGCACAGTTGCAAACCTCTTTGGAGCGTTTTCGCG
This sequence comes from Myxococcales bacterium, assembly GCA_027005175.1. Taxonomy (GTDB): domain Bacteria; phylum Myxococcota_C; class UBA6777; order UBA6777; family UBA6777; genus M3003. The sequence goes on along the minus strand of JALTMC010000024.1, from coordinate 977 downwards.
AAGCCATCGAAGAATACAACAGTATTCTTGAGACCAACCCCGATGATGAACTCGCCCGCGACGTACTGGAGCAAATCGCAGAAGACAACGAGAGATACCGCCCCGAAGCTCTTGGCGTGTTGGAGCCGATCTATCGTCAGCAACAGGACTGGGAAGCTCTTGCACCCGCTCTTGAGGCACGCTTCAGCATCATTGACGACAAACTCGAACGCCTCAACCTGGCTCGCGAGATCGAAGAGATTTACCGCCTCCGTTTGGGCGATGATGAAAAAGCCTTTGAATGGAGCTGTCAGCTTCTTCGCGAAGATTTCGAAGATCCCGATATTCGCGAACGTGTCGAGTTGATGGCCGATGAGATGGAGCGCTGGGCTGAGCTTCTCACCGTGTATGAGGGCTTGGTTCGAACCTTTGTCGAACCCGAGCAAATCATTCAAACCTACCTGTTTATTGCGACCAACTATCAGGATCGACTCGATGATCCTGATAGTTCACTGCGCAACTACCAACGGGTTCTCGATTACGACCCCAACAATGCAGAAGCTGTTGATGCACTTGAGCTTCTCTACCGTCAGACACAACAATGGCGTGATCTCGTCGATATCTTGCGGATGCGCGTATTGCTCACGGAAGATATCGACGAGCAAAAAGAGATGTTGTTTGAAGTTGCTGACTTGTGGGAGCAGCAGCTTGAAGACTCTGCGGAGGCCATTCAAGTTCTGCAAGACATCCTTAAGCTCGACGAGAACGATCTCACTGCGATTCGTCGTTCTGCCGCGCTCTACGAGAAGGAAGGACACAACCAGGAACTGGCCGAGCTGTGGGAGCGAGAGCGAGAGCTTCTCGACGAAGGCACAGAAGAACTCATCAGCCTACATTTCCGTATGGCCAATCTGTACAGCACAAAGCTCCACAACCAAGAGCGTGCTCTTGAGTTATACCAACTCGTACTGGCCGATGATCTCGATCATTCCGAAGCA
>JALTMC010000023.1:1409-8512 GCA_027005175.1 Myxococcales bacterium | reverse complement strand
ATGGCTGAGACGAGCTTGGGCAGCTCTTCAGAGGTCGCACCGACTTCTGCCGCAATGTTGTGTGCATGAAGCCTCATATGACCTTTCTGAATCCCCTCCGCTGCCAACGCACGCAAAGCTGCAACATTTTGGGCGAGACCGACAGCAGCTGCGATCTCAGCCAACTCATGAGCATGCTCTACTTGGAGTAAGAAGAAGGCAGCTTTCACAGAGGGGTGAACTCTCACGATACCACCCACGGTCCCAACCGCCAAAGGTAAGGTCATTCTTCCATGCAAGAAACCATCTCGATAACGCCACTGGGATAATGCCGTATACCGACCACTTCGCGCTGCATAGGCGTGAGCACCAGCCTCCACAGCTCGATAATCCTGGCCTGTGGCCATCAACACAGCATCAATTCCATTCATGACACCCTTGTTATGGGTTGCTGCCCGATAAGGATCTCGTTCAGCAAAAATAGAAGCTTCTTCTATCCCCTTGGCCACTTCGATACCATAGGATTCAGGCTTATCTTTTTTACAAAAAGCCTGAACTGGAATCTGGCCCCTCACTGTCACCAAACGCTTGTCAGAGAGATTGCTTAAAATTCGCAACCGAGACCGTCCTCCCGAGAGTCTGACCAAAGAAGGAGCCAAAAATTCACACATCGAGTTAACCGCATTGGCTCCCATGGCATCACAGACATCGACAAGAAGGTGAACCACCATCATCGGTCCAAGAGGATCATCGAGAGAGAGAGGCGGTAGATGCCTCACCTCGATATCGCGCGGCCCTCCCCCACGCTTCTCCCAAGCAGGAAACTGGCGATTCAACGCCGCAAGCAGATTCTCACGTTGCTCCATAATGTTTTGCTCTGCTTCGCTCGGCGCAGGGACGTCCATCAGTTGGACCTGTCCAATCATCACAGAGGCGGTTGATTCCGCATATACCCCACCACCTGCCCGGAGCATCTTGGCAGCATTCGACGCAGCAGCAACCACGGAAGACTCTTCCACCACCATCGGCACAAGTCGATCGCGCTGATTCACTTGCAAGTTCGTACAAATTCCCATCGGAAGGGAGAAGAGAGCAACGACATTCTCAATCATGCTCTCAGCCTGATCCAACGATAGACCTTCATCATCCCATAACAAGGACAAAGTATCGCAATTTAAACCGGTCGCTTCACACAATCGCGTACGCCTCTCCTCAAGAGAGAGACGATAAAAACTTGAGATCTGACTATTCATCACAACAACTCAATCTGCTGCTCTGCCAACAAACAAAAAAAGATAGTATCATGTGTATCGGTGAGCAGTGCATATAGACCATGGATTGTATCTTCAGGGGAAAGGCCTCTTTCAATCACCAAAGAAGAGACAGCTTTTTGAGCCGCTGTCTCACTCTCAACAATTTGAATATTGGGTCACTTCCACTCCGAACGAGGCAGCTCCCACCCGCAGTATAATCATAAAGTGATGGCATGTATATGTTTCATTTTAACCATTTGACACTCCAGCCAAATACAACACCTATGATGTCAAGTCTGAAGTCTGATTGTCGCGCAGTGGGCCTTGACGATAAGAGGGTTCGACTGGTAAGGGGAGACTGCACCATCTGGTTGTTCTCGACGGATGCGCGGATGCGCAGATAAAAGGTTGTTGAAGCATATGACGCGAAACGGAAACACACGCTCCTCTCGAAAGTTAACAGCACGTACTGCCGATATCCATGTTCTCTACGAAGCTTCCGTACAATCGGCCGAAGCTTATATTGAGCTGATCGAGCGGATTTTCAAACGAAGCAGAAAGCGTGACTTGAAGACACTACGAGAGGATTTCTGTGGAACAGCTCGTCTCTGCTGTGAATGGGTTCAGGAGAACTCTGATGTTGAGGCGTGGGGTGTTGATCTCAATCCCAAGGTCCTTGAATGGGGGCAAAAGAATCACATCCCTGTTCTGGAAGACAACGCCTCACGGGTTCACTTGTTATGTGATGATGTCAGGACTGCAAAAACCCCACCTGTCGATATATTAATCGCTTTTAATTTCTCCTACTACATCTTTAAGGAGAGAGCCACACTGCTGGATTACTTCAAGACAACATACAACAACATGGTTGGGGATGGTATCCTATTTCTCGATATGTTTGGTGGTCCACAAGCCTATAACAATGTGATTGAACCAAGGCTGATCGATGATGAGATTACCTTTGATGGAGTCGAGCTTCCACCTTTCACCTATGTTTGGGAGCAGGCCAAATTCAATCAGATCAATCATCATATGACTTGTTATATTCACTTCAAATTTCCCGATGGTACCAAAAAGAACCGAGCCTTTCGCTACGACTGGCGAATCTGGACCCCTCCCGAATTAACAGACTTGTTGTACGAAGCGGGCTACAAAGACGTCAATTTCTACCTACAACGTTGGGACGATGAAAAAGATGACACCGACGATACCTTTCGAAAGCGCAAGCACTACAATGACCTCGACGCCTGGTTTGGCTATATCGTCGCAGAAAAATAAAACATAGAACTCGGGACTCGAAATCATGTCGATGTGGTGGAAGCTAGTCTGGATAGGATGTGGCGGTGCGATAGGTGCGATGTCACGTTACAGCACAACAGTGCTCGCTATGAGATGGTTTGGCCCCAAGTATCCTTGGGGTACAATGATCGTCAACCTCCTCGGTTGCTTTGTCATGGGTGTTGCGTTTGCGTTATCTTACAACAAGGTTGCGCTGACTAGCGATCAAGCCAAACTTTTCTTGATGGTTGGATTTCTCGGTGCTTTCACAACGTTCTCTTCCTTTGCATTGGACAGTGTCTTGTTGCTCCGTCAGCAATCTCTGACCACGATGATGATGAATATGGGATTGCAGAATATCCTAGGACTCCTACTCGTAGTGATCGGCATGTGGATCGTACAAATATTGATCTAACCCAAAGAATCCATACCCGCTCCATCCCAAGTGGGTGCCTGGATTGGCCGGGAACAACAGAGTGTTTACAAAGGATCTGGGTTAAGTTGACGCAGCAAAAGGATAGAGAATGGCAAGAACACAACGCCCTCCCCAAAAAACTCCCTACAAGCGATATGTCTCCAGTGATGGCTACGATATCCTTGTGGGTCGCAGTGCCCGAGACAACGATGTATTGACATTTAAGGTTGCCAACCAACATGACTTTTGGCTGCATGTCGCAGCCACTTCGGGGTCACATGTGATTGTGCGCAACCCAGAAAAGCTCAACCGTTTGCCACGAACGACTCTACAAGAAGCAGCAGAGTTGGCTGCCTTAAACAGCAAGAGTCGCAACGGCGGACGAGTCGCGGTCAACTACACACAGCGTCACAACGTTCGAAAAGAACGCGGTGCTCCAGCCGGTCAAGTGATGCTACAGCGGCGTCAATCCATTAATGTATCACCCCAAAATGCTTCCTTAGAAGAGGTCCCCGAAGATTAACCACTCGCTTTATCCATACAACAAGTCGGGAGGTGAAAGACTTGTTTCCTTCGCAAAGGAGGCGAGTCAGGAAGCGATAAAGTCGATCATGCCATCGTTGGAGATCACCACAGCCACACAATCTCCATGGCTTTCAGCATAGCGAATCGTTGAGTTATACCGAGAGCCTCGGGTTGGGTCTCCGCTGTCCGAAGCCATGCCGTCAAGGATGACTCCTATCGCATAGCATTTGGCATCGAGATCAAGCAGAACAGCCCCATCAATGGAGACAACCACGCGGATCAAGTGACTGTTCAAACGAAACGGAACAACCTGAGTTGATTCATTGCGGAGTCGCTGGGCCTCCGCCTGTGCTTGTGAGGAGATCACAAGGATGGTACCGATACTCTGCTGAACAGCGCCGACCACGATCCGCCACAAGCGATTGATCTGTCGGGGCGTGACATAGGGAAATTTTCGTTCGAGAGCGTCTTGAAAATTATGTCGGCCTGGAAGCTTTCGCGACAAACTCACACGTCCAAAGCGCACCAGCATCAAAGACTGATTCCCCCACATTAACTGCCACTGATTGCGACCGAGAAACTGAATGGAGTAGTAATTTTTTTGAGAGACCCTCAGCAACCGTGTGGTGTCGCCAATTCCGTAGATCCCCTGTGTACTCACCAGCAGGGGAAAGGTATCATTTGACATCTCTAAGAGCTTTCGCGATGCCCGAAAGTCAGTCAGGTCCACAGGAGTCTTTAACTCAACAGCAGCAGGAAGTTGTTGCTCGGGTGCGATAGCCAACCAGCCGATCCCTTCCATATTTTCATAATCCAGGATGGAGATAGACTGGCATGTATCGAACAAGTCATAGATATCGATCTGTGTTCCAATCTCCTGAAGAAGCAGCTCTGCACCTTGTCGAATCAAGGAGTGGTGATTGTCATGGATCACCTCGACTTTGTAGTTGCTGCTCTTTTGCAAAGTATCCACAAACTTGCTCTGAAGAATTCGCACAGAGGTATCAAGCAGGTGATACTTTCCTCCCGCCCGATCAGCATGTCCATCATAAACCCGCTGGTTGAGCGCAGTGAACAGAAAAATAAAGTAGTTGTTGTGCCAATGCCATGTCCCCATGCATTGTTGCTGTGGAAGATGAGGTTGAAAAACAGAGAGCAACGCGAGCAGCAATGCTTCTCCCTCGACAAACACCTCCGGCTCTGTAAACCCACCGCTAGAGCGATGACTCAGAGGGACAGGTCGCTCACATTCAGACCGATAGATCTCGTGTGTTCGAATCTGTTCCAAAGCATCGCCCCACTCATACTCGTCTCGCGCATGAATCCACACAGGGCGGGTCCCAACACTCTCCCGATCGGGAATCCCCACCATGAAAACTTTGGGATGCAACCTTGCATCAAGCGTCTGAAGCACAGTGACAGCACTGTGCTCCACAGACATATACAAGACCTCATAAAGAGCCAGGACTGCACGACTTTTCCACATCATTCGTTATTTTTCACAGTATTTATTGAGAAAGCCTCTTTTGCACCGATAACCAGCACCACAATCAGAGTCCCTTTTGCACCTGCACAAGAGTTTAAGACGGCTCACACTCAACTCACATTTTCCGCCACAACATTGGCTGCGACTGGTGCAAGGAGATTTCATATTGCACACAGGAACACTGCAAACACCTGTGGCTTGGTTACAAACCTGCCCAGACACAGAACACCCGACACATTGCCGACAATCGGTTACACATTTTCCTGTACTCTGGCTGCAACACGAGCGGCCAGAGCACAAGCTAGCCTTCTTGCGACAATCCGTCTCCTGACCACATTGCCCTGTGGATGAGTTGCAGACTGTCCCGGTAGGACAGGTCCAGTTGGAGCGGCAATCTTTGTTCACACAAGCACCGGAAGAAGTATCACATAACTTCGACTTATCAGAGCACCCTGTGGTTGAACAATGACTCTGACACTTACCGGTTTTGGTGTCACAGACCTCACCCGTTTGACAAGCAGGCTTGCAAGCTTTGGGGTCCGAAGAGCATTGTTTCACAGAGCCCACTTGCAGACACTTGAGACCGGCTGAGCACTCACTGTCTGAACAACAAAGACTACACACACCTGTTCCAGGGCAGCATTTCTGAGAGCCCGAGCAGGTAACACCTTTGCAGCGATCCACCGCCTTACATTCCCCGTCGGGCACACAGAGTTTTCCCAAGGTTGCTCCCAAAGACAAGCATGAGAAATAGGGTGGGCATTTGTCATTGGGACAGACTGGAATACAGGTTTTTTTACCCCCTCCCAGCCCGGCACAGCGTGCCTTGCTACCACATTCTGAATGCTCTGTACACGCTTCACACACAAGCTTTGTCCCACAAGTCACACACTGGCCCTTTGCATTGCAACACAAGCCACCCGAGCAGGGATTGGTAGGACAAGAAGCCGCGCATTTCCCGGTAGAGGGAGTACAAGATTCTCCCTTGGGACAAGTCACCCCCTGGCACTTGTCGATGGCTTTGACACACTTGCCTTGAACACAATCTCCTTGGACACAGTCACTTTTTTGAGAGCACGCAACACAGAGGCCCTGGGCGGAGTCACACACAGGTTTGGATGGGTCCGTGCAGTCTGTATTGGTGGAACAAGTGCTCGCCTCTTCGGAGGACTCAGGGCTGACAACGATCTCTGTTGAGTCCGGTGTTTCAGAGGTCACAGAAGCATCGGTCACTGTAGCTTCGGATGAATCAGATTCACTCACTGTACCTGTGGACTTGCAGCAACCATCCACACACAACTCAGCATTGTCACACTCAGCAGAGGTCTGACAAGCCACACAAGTCGAGGGTTTGACACATTTCTTTTTGTTGACATCACAGAGTTGACCGTTTGGACAATCCCCACAAGGGCTCGTCTCAGGGCTACAAGCCCCCAAGACTCCAAGGCCAACACAGAGAATCAGAGCTACAATACGAATGAACCATTTCATTGAACAAGTATACCTTCTATCATTCTATCAAAAACCAGAGAAACGTTATCCTTTTTGCCATATGTCCCACATTTGAGCAAGGTGCAAGACTATTGCGCTTGCCAAAAAAAGCTGTATTTTGATGGCCAGTTCTGAAGATTGTGAAAATAGCCTCTGAGTATAAAGGCCCTAGTGATGTTGCAGAAGAGTTTGCCCCATATATCCTCCTTTACACACCAAAGAACACACAAAAAGCGATTGCTTTGTTCTTGGATACTGGCTTTTCTCCTGATGCCAACCCTCGCTCACGCCAATCCAGCACGTCACGTGACTCCGAAAAACTCCGGCTGGCAGAACCAAGCCAAACAAGTCCGCAAGATGTCATTGTTGCAGATCCTACAGACCATGCTCCAACGCAACCCAACCTTGGCCCGAGAGCGTCTGACGATTCAAAAAGCAAACGCCGACGTGCTCAGTTCACGCGGAGCCTTTGCTTTTGATCTGGAACTCAACCTACGACTGAGCGGCTCCAATCTTCCAGCAGACTCACAGGTGGATCCACAGTTTCTGTCCTTCTTGCAGGGAGAACTCAGCCTCAGTGCTCTCAGTCTTGATGGAAAAGTGGCCCTCAACAAACGATTTGAAATAGGCACACTGTTGTCTCTAAGTTTTCAAAATATCTGGACAGAGTTTGACT
>JALTMC010000023.1:0-1399 GCA_027005175.1 Myxococcales bacterium | reverse complement strand
AGTTTGACTCTGTAAACTTTTTAAACCAATCCAGGAACCCTGAAGACAGCAAATTTAGTCTCCAACGACTCACAGGCGCGTTGACCTTGCGTGTCACTCAGCCTTTGCTCCGAGGAGCCTGGCTCCCTGTTAATCTGGCTCCGATCTACCAAGCCATCGCCCAGGTAAAAGTCGTTCGCCAGCAGGTTGAAGCCACAGCGGCACAACAAGTATTGCAAACCATTCAGGCGTATTGGGACCTTGTCTACGCCCAAAAGAATCTCGGCATTCAACGATCTGCACTCCGCCTCGCACGCAAGCAGCTTCAACAGACGATGGCACTCATTCAAGCTGGTAAAACGGCGTCCCTCGAACAATACCAAGTAAAACAAGTTGTCTCTGCCAGACAAGGTGATCTACTTTTGGCCCGAGAGCAAGAGCTTGCTGCCGAGACACAACTACGGATATTGCTGAATTTAGACCCTATCGTATCCTTGCAACCTCAAAGAACAGAACAACCCATACCAACCCTGCCTCTCCTGTCAGACCTCATAACCTCTGCCAGAAACCAACATCCCCAGGTACTCATTGCCAAACATCAACAAACCATCGCCCGATGGCGTGTCAAAGCCGCAAAAAACGGGACTCTTCCACAATTGGATGTCACAGGCTCCTTCTCCTTCGCAGGCTCAGGGCGAACCTTTCCACCTCGCAAAGGACAAACATCGAGCAACAAGATCTCCCCCTTTGCACGAACATATGAAACGATGTTCAATCCGCGATTCAATCGATTCTTCATCGGATTGACCTTAAAAATCCCCCTCGACAATCGCAAAGCCCAAGGAAATCTCACTGCAAGACAAATAGAGTTCCAACGCAGTCAACTCCAAATCGACCTCTTACGCAAGCAGTACACACTGCAAGTGATGCGCCTCTATGCCCAGGCCCAACGCAACCAACAACGATTAAAGATTACACAAACATCGTTGCTATGGGCGAAAAAGAAGTTGGAAGCAGAACAAAGCAAACTCGAAGTCGGTCAGAGTATCCTATTTCGTGTCCTTCAATTTCAACAAGATCTCTCCACCGCACAGCTCGCTAAACTCCGTGCCTTTGTAGACTACCACAAAACTCTCGCAACCCTCCACCACACCGCAGGAACCCTCCTCCAAAAATATGGAGTTGTCGCCAAAAGATAAGCAACGATATATGGAGTTGTCGCCAAAAGATAAGCAACGATGAGAGAGGCAACGATGAGAGAGGCTGGTGTGGGTTATGCCATAACATTCTGAGTGGTGTGGGTTATGCCATAACATTCTGAGTGATGTAGGTTATGCCATAGCATTCTGAGTGATGTGGGTTATGCCATAACATTCTGAGTGATGTAGGTTATGCCATAGCATTCAGGCTGGTGTAGGTT
>JALTMC010000022.1 GCA_027005175.1 Myxococcales bacterium | reverse complement strand
ATGCCAGTCATTGCCCCCCTAACCTATGCCAGTCATTGCCCCCCGAACCTATGCCAGTCATTGCATCCCCGAACCTATGCCAGTCATTGCATCCCCGAACCTATGCCAGGAAGAACCATACGATCCAAGGGAGTTCATTTTGTGAGTTTGTGGAGTCGTTGGCAGGCTCGTTGAAATCCCAGGCGACAAGACAGTCGTAGGTATTTGCGGGCTTGCTTGTGCTTCTTTTCTCTCCAAAGAAAGAATCCCAAACGGGCACATGCGACAGAACCACGAAGTTTGCAACCATAAGAGTAAAGCAACAACGCTTTCTTCTTGTTATGTTTCTTGGTCTCATAAAACCATCCAAGGTAGCCGCAGCCAGGAGGATATCCAAACGTGCAAGCCTTGAGCATCATTCGCAGAGCCTGTTTGTTCCACTTCTTTTTGATCAGATGCTGTGCCACGCGATGACAGCCTCGACCATCTTTGCCGACACAACCTTTGCGATACAAGATTAGGGCTTTCGCAAGCTCTCCCTGCTTAGAATACAGTTCCCCCAAAGCGGTGCATCCATCGGGATCTTTGAGCTTGCAAGCACGCTGGTATGCTTGGCGAGAGATCGTTTGTTTCTTCTCTACCAAACCCCATAAATAGCAGGCAGAACCCAAAGGACGAATCAAAGCCAGACATGCTTTCTTATAATAAGGTCGGGCTTCCTTCCGCTTCCCTTTCCTTTCCAGATATGCCCCCATCCACGCACAGCTGCGGGAGTTTTCATTTGTCTTACAATCCTCTGTACGATACTGAATTGTATGTGCGGGAGGCTCTTTGGCCCACGCGGAGGACTGCCACACAACGCCAAAGACTATCCCCAAAACACCGTACCATCGCAATGTTCTGCCTCCACTTTCTCAAAAATTAAAGAAAAAAAATCAACAAGGTCTGAACTGATTGTAGAGGCTTGCGTATTAAGGTGCAAGTTGGCGGCAATAGGCCCCAAGCACTCAAACCATTCCCCCGACATGATATGTTTCGCGACAGAGGCCCAATTCTCACAAGAGAGTGCGGTCCCAAAGCTCTCGAACAAACGAAGGCTCTCAAGAAACAAGAACTCTCAAAGGACAAGAAGCTACATAGCTTATCGTGGTCCTGAGCGAGACACCTATCACAGCCCTACCCCACCTCAACTTCCGAACGTTCCAAGCACAAGGAAGGTGACATTTCAAGGCTATTGGGATTTTCTTCCCCCTACGGCGCAAACCCATCACCCTGTTCTTTCATCCCGCAATTAGGGAATTTCAACACCCTCCTCAAAACTAGCATGACATATCCAAAAATAACACACCACTCCAAAACAAACCTTTACCACACTGATATATATCAAGAAATAAGTAACTACACCTTATACCTATGAAAAAATAAGTTACTTTTTTCTTGACAAAGAGTATGTTTTACAAGTAGTAGCGTAATTGTAGACTTAATACGGACACGGACGACACATCGTCCGTGGAAGACACCCTACCTTTTCCGTGTCCGCTATCATGTTACCTCTGACACAGAAACGCTTTGGTGCCACTTGGAAGAGACTGCAGAACAGTGACAGCTGATGAAAGGACGGAGCCTCCTATGAAATTTTCAATCGATATTCCTCTAGAACAAATGGGCAACACCCAAGTTAGAAGCTTGGTGAATCAGTTGCTTGATCTTCTAACAGGAAACCCCACAAGCTCTTCAAGACGTCCCCCCCGCGCCAAAGCATCTGGAAAAAAGAAAGGTTCCAAAAGAAAAGCTGTGGTGACTCCGTCTTTTACACCTAGCGAAAAAGATGCGGATGCACTCATTGAAGCTTTGCCTGCGAATTCTCGAATATTGATTGCTGCATTGCGCAGCAACGGAATATTGACAATGAAAGACGCACAAAAGCTTTTGAACAACAACAACCCAAAAGCTGTGGGTGGAACCATCGGATCTGTCGCCCGCTGGGCACCAAAGAATGGTTTTGAAGTGCCCTATGTGACGGATAAAGATGAGAATGATGAGCGCTTCTGGAGTTGGATTGGCACAGCACTCACAGGCGAGCCTTCCCCCACCAAATCAGCCTCCAAAGCAACCACGAAAAAGA
>JALTMC010000021.1 GCA_027005175.1 Myxococcales bacterium | reverse complement strand
AGGGTGTGGTCCCCTTGAAACCTTTTTGCTCCCGAGCTTGTACCTCCGATGCTGATTGTGGTGACAATGCATATTGTCGAGACATCGAGGGGGTGTCTGGAAAGCAAAAGGTGTGCCTCCCTCATATTTGTCTGTGTTTGACATCTCCCATGGTTCCACAGGGACAGAAAAACCTGATGGCAGAGGCTCTTAAAGCTATCGGACATACGCGGTGTACGCTGATCTTGTCAAACAAAGAGATGAAGCTCATTCCCGCTAGGATTGCAAATGACCCGTTTCGTTTGGGGTTCTACAATCGACTGCATCGCGAGCCTCTTCAGTTTCTTGCCTGGGGAAAGAGCGCGATTCGTCGCGTGGATGATACCTTAAAACAAACAGGGATCGCTGCGGTCGCTGTGAATATCGCGAATGCGTCAGAATGGCTTGATGCTCCTGTTAAAACAAAGTCTACTCCTGTTACTGTCCCTGCTACAGAGCCTTTGGCGAATGCAGTGGCTCAGTTGATAAAGGAGCAGGGTGGAACACCAGATCTCGCAGTGATAAAGAAAGACGCCGCAGATGTCCCAGCGGGGTTGCAAACGGCACTCGCCAAGGTGATCCTGGCGATGTCTGTGGCGGCGACGTTGCGAAAACTTGCGTTCCCTCCCGAAGTGACAAAGAACCCCCGGTATTTCTTTGATCGCGCTCACTCCTTCTTTTTGATTGGCTCTCAGGCAGGTTTAAAATTGGGCAGCCCCAACAAGCCGACTGCGGATTACTGGGTGTTGGCCAAAGATTTTGGCTACCAAAAGATGTACCAGGGAGCATGGGGGCTTGCTGATGCCATCGCAAGATCGGGCCTGAAAGCCGATCTTTCTTACAAAGGTTTTTCCTTCTCACAGAACACTCCATTGGGTCGAATCATCCTCTCTGACAATGCTGAACACAAATATAGGGCGAATGACCCGAAGTATCAGGGTGCGATTGCATTGCTCGTAGACACAGGTGGAGATGATACGTATGAGATCCAGGCGGGGGCCAATCTCTCGGAAAAGAACGGTGTCTCTGTGTTGCTCGATCTGGGAGGGAACGATACATACGGCTATGAAATTCGAAAACATGGACATGATACAGGAAATCGTTTTCCTTCTGATCAAGATGGGCGATACAATCCTCCTCGTTATTGTGTGAGTGATCGTCAATGTGGATTGGGGACAGGCCCTTGTGTAAACAGAGCCTGCCAGCGACGTTGTAGTCCCACCCGAGCTTGCCCGAGGAATACAGGAACCTGCAATGCAAAGGGTTATTGTTCAACGTTGGTGCGCTCGTATGGTCCGATCTCTCTTTCAGTGCGAGCCCGCCAGGGTGGGGCGCGTTTGGGGATCGCCTTTTTGTTTGATCTTGGAAAGGGCAAAGATACTTATAAGTCTTTACGAATGAGTCAGGGTTTTGGTGTCTTGGGGGTTGGGGTTCTGTACGATGAAGGTGGAGATGATCTTTACCAGTGTGAAGCGGGCTGTCAGGGGGCCAGCGCCTTTGGTATCGGCTTGTTACTTGATCGAGGTGGCAACGACACCTATCTGACGTACCACAATGCACAGGGCTTTGCCTACGCAAAAGGTGTGGGCATCTTACTGGATGCGAAAGGGAACGATAAATACCTTGCAGATCATGGCGATCCCAAACAGGATTTTCGAGGAAAAAAAGGTGATCCTTTGTACCTCTCCGCTCAGCTCCCGGGGCGAGCCAACTCTGCCTTTGTACAAGGGGCCGCCTTTGGACGACGTGCCGATTTTTCGGACAATATGTTTATGTCCGGTGGACTGGCGATCTTGCGTGATTTGAAAGGAGACGATGAGTATAGTTCGGGTGTGTTTGGACAGGGCACAGGGTTTTGGTATGGCACTGGCATCTTGGCTGATGGTGATGGCAAAGATAAGTACGATGGACTCTGGTATGTACAAGGTGCCACAGCCCATTATTCGCTGTCTCTGTTTCTCGAAGGTGGTGGTGACGATTTATACAACTCCCGTTTGAAGCCAGTGGCCACTCATACGGGGGTTGGGCACGACTACTCTATCTCCTGGTTGATCGATGACAGCGGCAACGATATCTACCGAACAGGTGGACTCACTCTTGGCTCAGGAAACGACAATGGATTTGGCTTCCTGATCGACAATGGTGGTGATGATACATATCTTGCAGGAAACACCAGCAGCTTGGGGCGGGCCAACAGCCCTAACCCCGATGCTAATCCTCGGAACAGTGCAGGGTTGCGCACGATTGGTCTCTTTATTGATGCCGGTGGACAGGACACGTATAAGCGTTCCGATGGAGCCAAGATCTTGGGCAATCACAAAACTTGGACCCAAGGACGCAGTCCCAGTACAAACCCTCGTCGCAAGCTTGAACATGGTGTTGGAGTCGATGGTCAGGGGACATCCACTCTCTCAGCCCAATCTCCTTGACAGGTCTGCTTGCCCTTGGCACATTCTCTTGACAGGCAAAAGCATATCCATTCTTTCCATCAAAGAAATGACCAGACTTGCATTGCGTGTTGGGATGCCTTAATTTCCTCATTCACAAGAAATAAGGCGATTGGGAACCACTCGACTTGCATTGCGTGTTGGGATGCCTTAATTTCCTCATTCACAAGAAATAAGGCGATTGGGAACCACTCGACTTGCATTGTGTGTATCGGGATTCCTTAATTTCCTCCTTCACAAGAAATAAGGCGATTGGGAACCACTCGACTTGCAACAAACAAGGCGATTGGGCATCACTCGACTTGTATTGTGTGTCAGGATTCCTTAATCTTTCCATTTACAACAAACAAGGTGATTGAGCGATGGCGAAAGAGAAGATAGAGATCTCCAGTCAGGAAGCCAAGGACAAGTTAAAAGCGGGTGAAGAACTGAGTGGATTTCACATTGAGCGTCTTACGTATTCCAAGAATGAAATCGATTTTCCTATTCACATCGTCGATTGTACCATCGGTACGCTGGATCTCAATCATGCTATTGTGAAGGAAGATATTACCATTCGTCGTTGTCGGATCGATATGTGTGTGTTGAGTGAAGCCTCTTTTCACAAGAAGTTTGACTTCAAAAAGAGCAGTGTGGGACGCGGTCGTTTTCAACGTGTTGAGTTTCAGGGCAATGCGAACTTCTCCGAAACCGTGCTGGCGTATACATCGTTTCATCAGAGCACGTTTGGGCAAAAATCCGACTTCAGTCGATCGACCTTTGTGGGAGATGGCACTTTTTCAGAGGTGACTTTCCACGATTATACGAAATTTATTTATGGTCAGTTTAAGGATCGGGGCATTTTTAATCGCTGTAACTTTTTGGAGCGGGCAGACTTTAAACATATTGTTGTGAACAAAGATATGGAGATGAACAATGCTACGTTTCGCAGCGGTTTGTTTTTGATGGGGGCAGTAATTCACCTGTCTTTAAGTATGTCAGGGTGCGAGTTCCACGGGCGCACCGATCTTTCTTCTCTCACGGTGGGTCGAAGTCTGAGTTTGCTCGATGTGACAGTGGGAAAAGACCAGGGCTTTCGATTCCTCAACGCAAACGCCAACCCGATTGTGTTTCAGCGCGACGTTGTGGAGGGTCATGTTTGGCCTGAGTCGGAAGGTGACTATGCGGGAGCTGCGAGAGAATATGGATTTTTACGCACCGCATTTGAGCACATCAATCGATTCGATGATGAGGACTGGGCCTATTATCAATTTAAGCGCAATGAACGCCGTGGGCGACCGATGACGAGCAATCCGATCGACTGGACCATACGTGCGGGGAATTTTCTTTTTCTCGATGTAGGCTGTGGTTATGGAACCAAACCCTTCCGCACTTTGGGTGTGATGGGGGTCCTCATGGCGTTCTTTGCCCTGTGTTATTTTATCGGTGGTCTTCCTGTTCCCAACGGGGTTACGTATGGCCTCTCGTCCCCTCTCTTTAATCAGGTGGTACACTCCATGTATGGTAGCTTGTTGGCATTCAGCGGCAGTTTGGCCGATGTGAAACTCAACGGGCTCTTGCGGTTGCTCGGTATGATTGAATACCTTTTTGGTGTTGTCTTTATGGGCCTCTTTATTGTTGCCTTTAGTCGCAAGGTGATACGCTGATATGTTTGACTTCTTTGTTGCTGTCATTTCATACTTCGTGACTGTTTTGATGCCATGCTAGGTTACAAACTACACAATGGTCGTAAAGCTCTCAAAGCTTACCTGGATCGCAATCCCATCGACTTCAAACGGATGGATGTTCCCCTGTTTCGAGAGTGGCTTGCGAGAGAGCTGGGTCGTAAAGAGAGGGATGCTACCTTTCAAAAACGTTGTGAAATTCGTGACATTCGTAAAAAACATAGGCATCTGCTCAAGGACCTTGGAGAAACACGCAAGCGTAAAGAGGCAGGCTATCTGGCTTCTTCTCACAGAGCACGTCTTGAAGAGATCGACAAAGAGCTTGTGGGTGTGCAGCGAGCCATCGATGGCTTAACCAGGGCGATAGAAGCCTCCACAGGCGAGAAACAACAAGCCAGCATGGAGAAGCGAGATGGCTTTATCCAGAGACTGGAAGATCTGTCACAAGAACAGCGTGAGTTGTTGTTGGCATCTCCAGAGAAGGTAGAGTTCGAAGAAGCGGATCTGGCTTTGTTGCGCTACAAAGAGGAGGTGGGAATCTCTCAGCTTGAAGAAGAGTTGCTCGCATTAAACCAACAACAAGGGAAGAGCACTCGCAAAGCTGGGACGCGATTTGAGGATGTGAGTACAGCGTATTCAAAGTCGGTGATCTATCCTCAGTTGGTTAAACGCGGTGATGCTGCCGACGCTTCCGATTTTCGTGTGCTGTCTGGAGTCACCTTGGGTGTTGCACACACCGAGCTAGACAATCTCGTTGTGCGATACCAGGGACCGGAACAATCGGTTGATGTTCTTGCTGTGGTGGAGGCGAAAAGTAACAGCAACGATGTCGCGTCTGGTTTCTTAATGCGCCAACAAAATATAGGTTTTTTGTGTGGTAATGAAGAGATGTATGAGCCTGATGCATATGTTACCAAAGTCTATCGTGATGGGCGATTTGGTCGCCCTGCCGTGCACAAAGAGAATGGAGAGTCTTATACGTTTACGCAGGAATCGTTTCAACGTTTTAAGGTTGATCCCAAACAAGGCTACTTTCTCGATCGACTGTACTTTGTGGTCAAACGACGATTTTTAAATGGCTTGAGTTCGGGAGAATACTCCAGGTTGATGTATCGGATCAGCACGGATATCCACTTCTCTTTGGAAGATGATGACTATATGCAATCCTTGCTCACTTGGGTGCGTGGGTTTATGAAGTCGATGCAAGCACGAGATGTGTTGAACATATACCAAAAGAAACAGGCATGGGCCCGACAGTTCTTGCTTTTAGAGCCATTGTGAGATGTCGCTCTGTCTCTGTTCGGACGAAGCGTGAACATTCTCTCTTCCATACGAGATTGGAGTTGACTCAAAATGAGCATCAATGTGAACATTGTCGATCAGCGAGTTCGAACCATCGTTGAAGACTACCAAGAATACCTGCCAGCAGGAAGCGAAGAAAAGCAAAGATCAGCGGCATTTGTTCTTCTGTGCATAAAGCATATCCTTGATATGGAGTTTCAGGACACGATCGATTGCTTGGTTGAGGGGGGTGATGATGCTGGAATCGACGGGATTCACATAGGGGATGAACAGGATAATGAGTTTCCTGTTTCTATTTTTCAAGGGAAGTATAAAAAGAGACTGGATGGAGAAAGTGCTTTTCCGGAAAATTCGATTGTTCGAGTCATCAATACGATGAGCCTCTTGTTTGAGCCTGATAAAGGCTTAACAGTCCATTCACACCTTCAAGCAAAAATGGAAGAGGTACGATCACTTATTCGGGATGGGTATTTACCGGTTGTTCGGATATTTCTTTGCAATAATGGAAAGCGATGGGTTGCGACCGCACACGAAAAAATAGAACAATCACAGCTTGGAGAACAAGTGTCATGGCATCACTGTAATCACGACACGATCGTACGATTAATGCAGGCCAAAAGACCCGTTGACACGAGCTTACAGCTAGTTGGTAAGGCGATTGTCGAAGATTTTAACTTTCGCAGAGTTCTTATCGGAAAACTGCATGTGTCGGAGATCAAATCTCTCTTTGACGAATACGGAGATAAATTGCTAGAAAGAAATGTGAGACGCTATTTAGGCCAACATCATCGTGTAAATCGGGATATTTGTCAAACGTTATTGGATGCGGATAGTCGGCAAAATTTCTACTTTTTTAACAATGGAATAACGATGATATGTAATAAGTTTAGTTACAATGCATTGCAAGGGGCGAATTACTCTTTGCAACTACGAAACTTACAAATAATCAATGGGGGCCAAACGTGTAAAACAATTCAGGAAACCATAGAAAATCACGATGTGTCTAACATCGAGGACACCTATGTGATGGTTCGGCTTTACGAAATTGAAGGTGAAGATACAGAATTGGTTCGAGAGATTACCTACGCAACAAACAGTCAAAATCCGGTGGACCTTCGAGATTTGAGATCGAATGATGAGAAGCAAAGATTGCTTGAGGCTAGTATGCTCGATTTAGGATATCATTATCGTCGATACAGGGATTCTTCACCGAGAGGTGAGGATACGATAACCTCAAGTGTTGCGGCAGAAGCAACTCTTGCGATCTGGCGAAGAAGTCCCCATCAAGCAAAGTTTCGAAGGAGCGAACATTTCGGAAAGTTGTATCACCTTATCTTTGACGAATGGCTGAACGCAACTCAAGTCATTCTTGGGGTTCTGGTTTTTCGATATGTCGAAAAGAAAAGAAAACGACCAGAAAAAAATGCACCAAGATTTCTCCCTTATAGCTCCCATTTCTTATCCATGCTTATGGGTGATCTCTTGTTAGGAGCCTGCGGTCTTGGGTTGGCTGAATTGAATCACATCAACTACGCTGAGGTCTATGAGGTCTTTGAAAGTAGAAAAGATGAATTTTATGAAGATGCAATCAACATGACTCGTGAAGCTCTTGAGTTTCTCTATGGTGAAGGTGCATCAGATACAGTCAGTTTGCAGAGACTCTCTGCGACATTCCGAAGGGGAGATCTCTTGGAATATCTCAATAAGAATGTTTGTCTAGGAGTGAGTTGAGTTCGAGGGAGTCTCTTTTCCCCAGGCGCAGTAGGGATAGGGACCGGTGATGATTCCATCTTGGATGTGTTGGCATGTGTGTTCCATCCATCGCTCAAGAGGCTTTCGAAAGGGAAACATCCATCCGTAATCGGCCCCGACAAAGCGATTCAGGATGTAGGTTTTTGTGTTGGGGCTGATCGAACCTGTTTGTTCGTATTCAACCAACAATGTTTGGGTATAACCTCGCCATTCCCAGTACGCACGAAAGGTGAGGCCGATCGGAAGCAAGAACAGATAGGATAGCTCAAACCAAAGGGGAAAACGTTTGGCGTCCATCAGGTGTACAAACTCATGACGCAGGGTGCTGTAGACTTGGGAAGGTCCCCAGTTCGCCATTTGTTCTCGGGAAGGAAAGTAAACTTTGCCAAACATCACTGTGGTGTATTGTGTCATATAGGTCCGGTTGATAGGCCATAAAAGCCAGCCTATGAGCTTCTGCCAACGAGACTCATTCTTATAACACATTTGAAATCGCGGTAGATGCTGTTGCATCCAATCCACCAACCTATCAACGTCGGACTGTGTCATGAATTTTCAGGATTTGTTTGCATGGTTTACGTTGTCCGTCGATGCCGAGGGTTCAAGCTGTAGCAGAAGGTTCGTGAATCATGTGGGTTGACTGGATCACTTCCTCAAAAGCATAGGCCGTGACGTTGCAAGTTGTAGCAGAAGGTCCGTGAATCATGTGGGCTAGGAAGAGGAGAGGGGAACGCCAGCACGAAAGAGGCTGACTTTTCCTTGGATACTGTATTGTCGAAGGCTCGCCGGAACAAGGACGGAGACTCCGGGGCGGAGGTTGTGCTGAGTTCCGGTGTCGGGATTTGTGATGGTGCCAGATCCTTCAGTACAAAGCAGTATCTCGATGCTGCGGTAGGTCGGGCTGGTATGAGGCTGTTGGTTGTCGAGAGAGATGCGATAGAGGGCAAACTCTGGAGCAGGTGTCATATAGACAACCTCATTGGGAGAGATCCTTCTCGCCTGAATCCGTGTGGGTGTGGTGGGGCGGAAATCTGCTGTTTTAAGCAGCTCAGGCAGATCGATATGCTTGCGTGTTAGTCCTGCCCGAAGGACATTGTCGGAGTTGGCCATCAACTCGACCCCAACACCTTCAAGGTAGGCGTGGATCTGACCTGAGCCCTGGTAGATGGCTTCACCTGCGCGAAGCTGGACCAAGTTGAGGAAGAGGGGAGCCAATACACCGATATCACCGGGATAAAACTGTTGAAGTCGGAGCAACCATTGGTACGTGTAGACTTTGCTGGCCAAGGGTTGGGCAGCAAAGTCTACACGTACCAATGGTTGCTCCGACTTCAACAGTTTTATCCCGGTGATATC
>JALTMC010000020.1 GCA_027005175.1 Myxococcales bacterium | reverse complement strand
CTTATCTACTTGACGACCTTTGAAGCAAGATATACATTCATTGGGTGATTGGCCTTATGAAACTCTCTGGAGAATTATCTTGTATGTCTGAGCCACTTCTCTCCCCCAAGGTTGATTTTGTTTTTGAAGGAGGGTCAAACGATGAGTCCAAGAATCGTGGAAAGCTGGAAAGATGAGAATTATAGGAAAGCCCTTGAGGAGTTAGAGCGACTCAGCCAAGATCCAGCCATGCGTATTGAATACGAGTCCAGAGCAAGAGTCCTTCGAGATTATTATTCAGGAGTAGCCATCTCCTACAAAGAAGGCATCGAAGTCGGTAAAAAAGAAGGCATCGAAGTCGGCAAAAAAGAAGGCATCGAAGTCGGCAAAAAAGAAGGCATCGAAGTCGGTAAAAAAGAGGCTCTTCGAGAGGCCATCCAACTGATTGTACGCCAACGTTTTCCCCGAATCCGAGAGAGCACACTCTCCCGACTTGAGCAGCTCAATCACGAGGAACTTGAACAACTCCTTGAGCAAGTCTTTCACTTTGAGGATGCTGCTGCTTTTCGCAATGCACTCCCCAAGCCCTAACGCATACCCCACCTCCTTCAGCACTCTTGATGGCTGTCTCATGCTCTTTTCATACACCTTGCCTGTCATCCGGCGTTCGGTTTCCACAAACAACCGTCTTGCTCGCTATCTCATGCTCTTTTCATACACCTTGTTTATCATCCAGGGAGAACGTCCTGTGTTTATCCTGGAGAAACAGATTTCAAAGCCCCCAAACGAGTCCAAAACAGTTCAACAGAATGACTTTGAGCATCAAGAGCTATGACTCTTTCTTGGTTCCTAAAAAGAATCATCACATGTTCGATGAAGTACGGAAAGATATTTGGAAGTAGATGTTTAAATAGATATAAAACAGAGACATAGGCAACGAAGTTCTTTTTATGAAGGCCTATTATGACCAACGTTCCAATGTTTTGCTTTACTTCCTTGCTCCATACCACTACAAATCAGGTCTGTTCTGCTTTTTGAAACTCTTCACAAAGAGACTGGGAATGAGTATCAAATTGGGTTATGCTTTGGAGGAGGCATGACATGATTGGCTCTTTTTGTTTTTTTTATCAGGATACCCAGTTTTGATTGTCTTGTCTCTTCTTTTTCCTCCTGAACTTCTATATGCACCCGTTAGTCACCAGCTTACAACTTTTACATTTAAGTTCATATCGATCTGAAAAATCGCATACCGTCCATTTGTCCTCACACCCTGGACAAATATCAACAGTTTCAGCATTGAGGTTATTTATGTGCCTTAACTCCTCGATAAAATAGTAACATTCAACGCCTGAAAGAGTTTCAATTTTATCTCTTATGGCAAGAGCTTGTTGATTTTGGTGACTCTGAATATCACAAAGTTCTTTTTGAGCAAATGCTTCATGAACTGAATAAAACTCAATGGATGACCAAGCTAGATTTACCTTATTCCAACAATTAATATCGTAATAAGAAGGATCAGAAGCATAGGTAGGGGGGATACGATATAGTGGGACTGCATTTCCGCAAATGCCACAAGTCAATGGAATGAAGTCCGAAGCAAGCAAAATGTAGAACCCGGAGTTTGCACAAGAGCAAACATCTGGAGCAAACGTTGCTTCGCCCAGATAGTCTATCGTGATACTTACCTGAAGCTCCTCTAGCTTCCCAAAAATGTAGCTTCTATCAATTGTGTCAAATTTGTATTTTTCTGGAGTGATACATTGCAAGATAATATTTCCATTCTTCGAGTAAATAATATCATTTTCCAAATGAACAATCAGACCTTGATGGTACGAGAAATGAACCAACTCCTTAACCAAGTCTCCTACTGTGGAGTCTAGCTGTTTTGCCGAAAATGATAATTGTGCAACAAACATAAGAAACACCTCGGACGTGAATCGAAAAAGTAAGAACGAAAGAATGCTATAATTACAGTAAGAAGTCATGTGGAAGCAGAATACCACATCAATACCACATCAACAAAACAACCTACGCAACTGGTAAATGAAGAACACCGCAGCAAGCTGACGGGGTATCTCTCAAGTGTTTGTTAACAACAAAGCCGCAGCGGAATGAGACCCAAGCACTTCACGAACAAAGGAATATGAGATCTATATCTTTTTCAAAACAAGAGCCTCTTTTCGCCTATGAAGTGGGCAAACACAATGAAATCATCAACAAGAACTTCCTATTCAGATAAAGCTCCTATAGTTTCAAGTAATTGATGATGAAATGGCGAAACTCCAGACTAGTGTCCAGACATTGCTAAAATTTAGGGTTGTGTTTGTCAGACTACAATTCGACCGAGACTCCTTCGCCCTAGCAGCCTGTCGGAGAAACCTTGTTCCCAGGAAATCCTTGACCGGCAAGGATAACATGCAATCTCTTCACATTGTATGCGAGACAGACCAGATTCCATTCACCAGCGGCAGGCTCTAAACCTCTCAACGAAAATTGGCGAAAACCAAGCACTCCTTTGATGATTCCAATCACTGGTTCTACAGTGCATTTACGTAGACGATAGATTGCTTGCCCTACTTCGCTCTTCAATTTATGAGCCATTTTTACGGTCGGACTGGCATCTTCTCCTGGCTCTTCCTGTTGTTCAAAATATTTTTTCCAACTGTTGTGGTGAGGGTTTCGTCCCGTCGCAATATACGGTTCTATCCCCTTCTCAAGACAATACTTGATATTCGCTTCGCTGAAGTATCCATTGTCCATTGCTGCACTTTTGGGAGTTCCCAATTCTTGTTCCATTCTATCCAAGAGTGGTTCCACTTCTTGTTTATCATTTGTGTGATTCGACAAACTATTTCCCACAATTAGCATGCTCTCGTGCTCCACCCCTATCTGACCATTATAGTGCTGGTCAAATCCTTTGTCTTTGCTGTTTTTCATGATTCGTGATTCCGGGTCTGTAAAGTTGTATTGATCTTTGTCACGAGGCCCTTCGACTGGGGCTTTTGGCTTTCGTCCCCGAGGATTCTTCCCTGTTTTTTGCTTCTTCTCTTCTCTGGCTTGTTGCCTGGCATCATACTCTTTTTTTTCAACTTCATAACGTTCTGCTGCTCTTTGTTCCAAAACATCTTTTGCTGTCGCATACTTTACCAGCCTTTCCAGGCGAATCGAAAGCTCTAGATCCATATCGAAATGCTCGGGTAATTCAGAGACATTTCCTTGGTCAAGTTTTGCTGAAAGCTCAAATAATTCATCCACTTCTTTCTCAAGGCGTTGCTGAAGTTCAAGCAGCCTTTTGTAACTGACAGCTTTACTCTTGGATGCATTTGCATGCACTTTTGTTCCATCCTGACTAATGTCTTCCAGGTTGAGAATCCCAGCATCTTGTGCTTGCAAGAGAACTTGGACAAACACATCTCGAAACTCGGAAAGGAAGCGCTTGCGAAATGTAGCAATGGTGTCATGATCAGGATGAAGATGCCCAGCGATATAGCGAAATGGGATAGATTCATATGTCGCCCTTTCGATCTTGCGAGAACTGAAAACCCCCGTAGCATAGGCGTATAAAAGTAGGGCCAACAGAATTTGTGGAGCATATGTTGTACCTCCTCGATTGCTGTAATGCTGGTAAAAAATGCTCATATCAAGTTGTTCAACAAGTCCAACGATAAATCGCGCCAAATGAGTTTCAGGGAGAATATCTTGTAGAACTATTGCGCTCAGGAGTGTATCTTGATAATCAACGACGATGAATCTTCTACTTGGAACTTTCATGGAGTGGCTAACCTCTTTTTGTTTGAGTATTAGCCACTATTATCTTATCTTTTTGATTTTATTGCACTTGTTTTCTCCGACAGGCTGCTAGAAAATAAGCTTGTCCAAGCACTAGCAGATTGTCGGAGGAACAGGTTTCTCCGACAATCTTTATGCTAAGAAAAAATGCTCATTGACGAAGTGATCTTTCGACCCACTTTACTATTTTACTGAATTCCGTGCCTCCTCCTCTTCCCCAATTTCCGACACCATATTTGTCATCGAGAATACGCATTGCAAATGCCTGTGCACTTTCAGTATCATAGGGTCGATGTCCCTCAGCTCTAACCCAACTTGGGAGATCAGTAGCTCTTGCTTTCCCACTCTGTTTAGCTCCTTTCGCAAAGATTCTGGTATTGTCAGACTTTGGCCCAGTGCCATTGGGCCGAAAGTTACATACGGTAGAAGCAAACCCCAGAGCACTACCCACAGACGGAAGCCCCAACTCCATCCTAGCATAGTCACCCATCGAAGCAAGAGCCATACAAGGCCCCATATGCATCAGTTCCCTGTACAGAAACTCCACCGCCATCCGAAGCGATTCGTTATCACCCGGCATCTGTTGCCCAAACTGGACAGCAGCAGTGATCGCCGCTGTCGCATAAGCCCTCCCTTCAGTGCTCTTGAATCAACCCAGTTCACAGGCCCCCCAGAAGCCAAAACATTATGCTTGGGGATGCGTACAGGATGCATACGTCAGTAAGCTAGGTAGTTCTTCGAAAAAGGCGACGAGACCCAAGTAACATCCAGTTTGCTCGGTAATCTCGAAGAGGATGGAAATGAAAACATCGTCGGGATAACGATTATCTTCAAGATATAGCAGATGAACCATATGCTGTGACAACTGGTGTTGTAGTTCATTGAAAGCTCGGAGTCGCTCAACAACCTCTGATCTGTCTTGCACCAATTGAGGATAGAATTCACGAGCCCACAATGTTGCACGATAAGCAAGCATAGCTAATGTGTAAACTTGATGCTGCAACGAAAGTTTTCGAAATATTGCCTGAGCAGACGAGATATAATCTGTCATGAACCAACCTTTCCTGAGAATATGACACCTAGTCGAGTAAGCCCCAAAGCTTCATCAGGTCGAAACCTCTATCTTGCAGAATTTTCACACGAGTATTGCCATTCATAATCACTCCATTGGGCTTCATTATGAGCTTTCCCACATTCAAAGAACCGAGCCTTCCAGTCGTCAATGATTCGACGATGGCTTCCGAGTTTTGCCTTCCCCAAAAAGTTAAGGATGCTTTACTCATTGTGGACTTTGGGTGGAGAAAACGTGGAAGTACTCTACCACCACCTCCACTCCCAGCAGACATATTCATAGTGAGCGACTTTGGCCCAGTGCCATTAGGTCGGAAGTTGCAGACAGTAGAAGCAAATCCCAGAGCACTACCCACCGACGGAAGCCCCAACTCCATCGTAGCATAATCACCCATCGAAGCAAGAGCCATGCAAGGCCCCATATGCATTAGCCCGGATTATTCATGACCTCTCCCCAATATGCCATGTTTCACCTGCACTTTCATGCAAGTAACGAATTCTTTCCAGAAAACAGCGTGTTTTGGGAAAAGGAAATTATGGAGAGCACAAAAAAACAGTAAAAAAATCACGATAGAGGGAATTAAGATCAGGCTTCCTTGTTTTGTAGATGAGTTCCTAAACAATAAGTTATTCATCACCAAAAAAGGAAAGCCAGATGACCCCACATATCACAGAACAATTATCTTTGAACATGGGCCTACCAAAACCAGTAGAGATAAGTTTTGATGGACCAGACATTTCTTCTGATGGAGGCTTTCTTATGTTCAGCCAACTGGACAAGAAGTTAGGCTTTTGCGAACAGTTTGCAGCCATCTTGCCAGACGAACGTAAACAAGAAGATGTCTTGCATACTCGTCTGGAGCAAACACGTCAGCGTATCTTCCAGATTATGATGGGATATGAAGACCAAAATGATGCCAATTCACTTCGCCACGATCCTGCTTTGAAAATAGCTTGTGGACAGGCTCCTCTCTCTGGCGAGGCCCTCTCTTCTCAGTCCACATTTTCTCTCTATGAGAACGCTGCGACGATGGCAAGTAATCGGAAGTTGATGCTTTGGTTCGAGCAGAGTTATGTAGACTCTCTTGCGCTCGATACAAAGGTGGTCATCTTGGATGTGGATGGTGCAGAAGATAAGACATACGGCCAGCAGCAGCTCACCTTTTTCAATGCTCACTATGATAGTTACATGTATTTTCCCCTATTCATTTTTGACGGAATCACAGGACAGCTAGTAACGATGTTATTACGACCAGGCAACAAGCTGGATCCCAAAGGTGCAACGCCTATTTTGAGAAGATTGATCCAGAAGATCAAAAAACGCCTACCCGATGTAGAGATAGTCGTGAGAGGAGATAGTAAGTTTAGTGTTCCTCGACTTCACAACGAACTTGAAAAGCTGAAAGGAGAGTTCGAAGGAGTGGAATATTTACTGGGACAATCCATCAACTCACGCCTGAGAAAGTTAGCGAAGCCTTTTGCACAAAAAGCTCGAATCGAATATCTGACGACAGGAAAATCTGCTCGGGTCTACGGAGAGTTTCAGTATGCAGCAGATACCTGGAAAGAAGAGCGTAGAGTGATAGTTCGAGTGATGTATAGCAACCAGGGACTCGATCTTCGATTTGTTGTAACTTCGATAAAGGGTTTCAAGCCGGGTTGGTTGTATTGTGGTTACTGTGAAAGAGGTGTGGCTGAAAATCGAATCAAGGATTTTAAGAATGCACTGGCAGGAGATAGGTTATCATGCAAAACTTTTGCAGCGAACTTCTTTAGACTGTTGCTGCATGGAGGGGCATACAGACTGATGTTCGCGCTTCGAGAAGAAGCCGGACAGGTCAAGAGAGAGTTGGGGCGGATGCAGTTCGATACGTTACGCTTGAAGTTTTTGAAAGTAGCAGGAATCGTGGGAGAGTCAGTTCGTCGAATTTGCATACAACTACCCAAGGCGTATCCTCTCGCAGATGCTTTTCGAGAACTCTGCTGTCGTTTGATGAGGCCGGTACCTTCGGGATAACCGGACGATAAACAGAAAAAAATGAAAAGAAGGAGGGAGAGAGGGAGTGGATACGTGCGTCTACGAAACATGAAAACTACGGAAGATACAGGACGATCGTAATAAAAATGGAGCAAAACATAGCTTGATTGAGAATATGCTACAATATCGTGATCGAGTATAAGAATAAGTAGATTACTTTACACTTCAGATGCGAGTATCTGGGTGTATTTAACTGATCAACTATCCGCCGAAGGACTACGTAAATAATTCAGGCTAACACACAGCCCACCCCTTTTAGCACTCTTGCTCGCTGCCCCATGCTCTTTTCATATACCTTACCCAATCATCCGGCGCTCAGTTTCCACAAACAACCGTCTTGTTCGCTGTCTCATGCTCTTGCCATAGACCTTGCCTGTCATCCAGGGAGAACTTCCTGTGTTTATCCTGGAGATACAGATTTCAAAGCCCCCAAGCGAGTCCAAAACAGTTCAACAGAATGACTTTGAGCCTCAAGTGCTATGACATGACTCAAACGAGGGTCTTCTCTATAATACCCATGTACTTCTCCTTCATCCCGAACAAACTCACTTCGATAGGAAAAGAAAAATACTTTATCCAAAGAAGCTGAGAGATAAAGCGAACAACTAGATCTTTTGTTACCACTATAATACGAAGGTTCACCCAAAAGGTGTTGTACACTTGAGACGCACCAGTCTTCTTCCAGCAAAGAGTCTGCCACGAAATGCGAGCAAGCCTCCCATTGTATACTCATGGGCTGTCTATCAAGCTCAATATATCCCAGCTGATAGCTAACCAATGCAAAAATCAATGCAATTTCCTTAAAATCAAGAGAACCACTTGTGGAATAGAGTTGCATAAACCCTCCAGTGACACCAAGATTTGTCCACAATCCCCATTCCGAAAGCAGTGATATATGAGGAGCTTCTAACAAACCTGTATCCTCACCTATTCGTTCGTCAATAAAGGAGAGTGACATAATCATTTCATGGTAGAGGGCTTCAAGGCCTTTTAACTCAGGTTGAAAAAGCTCAGGAGCACGTATAGCATTCGATAAATTCCTCTTCTGGTATCTAAAGATATCTTCACATCTTCTCATAACAATCTGCTCCAACACCATAATGGTTACTGTAACTCGAATAAAAGAAACCTTTATAACAAAGTCTCCTAATAGAACAAAAAGTCTTACGACAAAGACACGTACCTATACTGCACAGCAAAAAAATGGTACACGGAGGAGGACAACAACAATTAAGTTTCAAAAAGGCCAATCTATCATATCTCCCCATTGAAATAGCTTTTTATACTCTGAAATGGACTTTCCTTGAGAGCCTGTGAACGCATCATAGACACGTCCATTTTTAAGAACCACGGTATGACTAAACCAAGATGGGAAAGCATCACCAATTGGCCCTATAATCCGATAAAAGATATTCTCTATTTTAACTTTTTGACCACCACCCAATATTTTGAGAATGTCATCAGCGCATTCTTCGCACCCAAATTGGTAGTTAGGATCGGAATATGGTCGCTGGCGCCAATTTCTGGGTGTAACTCGACTACTTCCTCTGCCTTCACTCCCACCAGACATATTCATAGTGAGCGACTTTGGCCCAGTGCCATTGGGTCGAAAGTTGCAGACAGTAGAAGCAAATCCGAGAGCACTACCCACCGACGGAAGCC
>JALTMC010000019.1 GCA_027005175.1 Myxococcales bacterium | reverse complement strand
AACGTCAATTTTTGAGTGTGACGTGTTCGTAGAGGTTTCGCTTTCTTATGACCAACATTCCAACGTTTTGCTTTACTTCCTTGCTCCATCCCACTACAAATCAAGTCTGACCAAAAAATGTACTTGCTTCCATCGAGAAAATCTCTATGTTATCGTGCCCGGCCTCTTTGTTGAGGAAAGCCAGACAAGAGCCAGTAGGTTAACCCCATATAAACGTGACCCCACGTAGGTTCGACCTCTTTGTTAAGGGAAGCCAACCAAGAACCCGAGACCTGAGATCATGAGCGTAACACAACCCGCTCGATTGTCTTGTCCACACTGTGACCACACACAGAACTTTGTGTACTGGCAGTCGATCAATGTGAAGATAGATCCTTCAGCCAAGGAAGACTTGTTGCAGCGAAAGTTG
The DNA here is from genome assembly GCA_027005175.1 of Myxococcales bacterium. Taxonomy (GTDB): domain Bacteria; phylum Myxococcota_C; class UBA6777; order UBA6777; family UBA6777; genus M3003. The sequence goes on along the minus strand of JALTMC010000019.1, from coordinate 1,697 downwards.
CATACGATGGAATGTGAAAGGTGTGGAACAATCACACCGATCTCCTACACCACGTTGTATCACGACATGGAAGAAGGAGTGATGATCTGGCTTTGCCCTGACGGAGAGCCACCTTTAAAGGATAAGGAAGAGATCATGGAGAGCCTTCCACCTGCTCTCCTCCATCGCTACCAGTTTCGTACTGTTGTCAATATGAACGAATTGATTGAAAAGATTCGATGCTTCGATGATGGTCTGGATGACCGGGTGGTGGAGCTTGTCAAGTTATTGACCTTCCAACAACTTATCAAGCAAAACCCTGAGATGTCGGAAGAAACACAGCTCTACTACAGTGACACCAGTCGAGAGAAGACAGGCTATCATTTGCACTTTGTGATCATGCGCCCTGGAGTTCAACAGTCAAAGACCTTCGCCATACCGCGCTCCGTTTATGAGAGTATCATTGTAGACTTCAAGAAACATCTATTGGATGACAGCAACTGGCCCCACATCGACAAGCACTTCGCGGCCCAACTCTTTCAACTCTTTCACCAATCTGTCAAATGAGAAACGCGAGAACGCCTCGATGCAACCGATGTCACCGACACAAAAGTAATGTCCAGCCCTTTCACCAGTCTATCAAAGTGAACAACAGCACCAACACAACAACAGAGACCTCACATCCTCTGTCAACAACACATCCTCTGCCACCTTCGTAAAGTTCTTCCGTTTTTGTTTTTTAGCGTGGGCCAGCAATACATCCTCTCCCAGCCCCCCCTCTGTGAGTCCATCGAGTCCATCTGTCTGATTAACTGAACCAACCCTTAACCGTTTGCATAAAGCCACCGGAAGACTCCTCTCCACCGCTTGCTTTGGCCAATCGCTTGTTGAGTTTGGTGATCAGTCGCTCCATGCCATGAGCTGGGGTGACACCCACTTTGAGATCAACAACTTCACCTTCCCAAAACACAAGCAGGGTGGGTAGAGAGCGGATCCCCATCATCTCAGCCACTTTGGGCACAGACTCTGTATCAACCTTGGCAAAAGTAATCGTCTCATGATGAGCTTCGGCCGCAGCTTCAAAGATCGGTGCCATCGCAAGGCAAGGCCCACACCAGGGTGCCCAAAAATCGACAATGGCTGGCTTCTCTCCGTTCAAGATCTCACGTTCAAACTGTCCGGAGTTGCCAATATTAACCACAGGTCCTTTGTGACCCTTTTTACCGGCTGCACTCGCCGATTTACGGGCGGTTGCCGAACGTACTCCCGACTTCTTCTTTTTCTTTGCCGCACTTGGCTTATGTGCCTTTGGCTTGCGCTTTTTCTTGGCCATTGTAGCTCGCCTCTCTCTTACTATGAATCCATATAGAAACCAATATCGCTTGTCTGGAAAGAAACAGTACTACTCCCAGAGAGACCACAAGTTCAAGTATGGTTGCAAAAAAGAAAGAATCCATCGGAGCAGATGTAAAGGAAACGTAAATGTCCTGCAAAGGACAAAAATCAACGTTACAATGAAACAAGCCGCAGCACGTCGGACCCAAAACCGGACCGTCGATCACTAAAGCATAGAAACAGATCGTCGGTCGCTTGAACATAGAAGCATAGAACCGGATCGTCGGTCGCTTGAACATAGAACCGGATCGTCGGTCGCTTGAACATAGAACCGGATCGTCGGTCGCTTGAACATAGAACCGGATCATCAGTCGCTTGAACAT
>JALTMC010000018.1:0-7500 GCA_027005175.1 Myxococcales bacterium | reverse complement strand
AGTGAAGTGTTCTGATGGTACGTGCAATGGAAGATATCTTTTCTCGAAGTCTTCGGACTTTTTTGAAACCAGTTTTGGCATTTTGGGATGATCCTGATGTGCTGGAGCTACTGATTCATGGTGAGAATGATATCTGGGTCGATCGTGGTGGCCCATTGGAAAAGGCCGATGCGGTTTTTTCAGAAGATGAACTCTTTAAAACGATTCGTAAGATCGCACAGCTTATGGGAGTTTTGGTCAACGAAGAGAATCCTCATTTGACCAAGAGACTTTCCGATGGGACAGAGGTCTCTATTGTGTTGCCTCCTCTGTCAAAATCAGGCCCTGTCTTGGCCCTTCGCAAAGGACAAATCGGGCAGCCCACCTTGGAGCATCTTTGCCTGACAGGTTTCTTAACTCCTGCTGTTGCATCTTTGCTGCGTGCCGCACTTGTCTCACAACAATCGATATTGTTGGTAGGGGCTACAGGAAGTGGAGTTGGTCAGCTCTTACAAGCTCTTGTTCGTGAAATTCCAGCTTTGAATCGGTTGATTCGAGTAGGACGAGAGGGCGCATTGCCTCTCGAACATCCTCACCTGCTGTCTTTTTCTCTTTCTTCCGAGAAAGGCTCTCCTACCAGCGTAGAAGAACTCATGCCTACCATGATGATGTTGCGACCACATCGTGTGGTTCTTGAAGATATGCACGCCAAAGATTCTCCTGCTCTGTTGCAATGGATGACAGGAAGGTATCCCGGTTCCTTGGCAACTCTTCGGGCGTATCATGTTCGACACGCTCTGCAAATCCTAGTAACACATGGCCTGCAGTCTCGCTCGGAACTCTCGGCTGCTGCTGTGCGATCTTCGATTGAAAATGCTTTCTCCCTGGTTGTAGGTTGTCGCCGACAAGCGAACGGCAGAGCTTGCTTGGAAGAAGTCACAGAACTTCTTCCTTTGCATCCACAAGGGACATTTCAATTCTTACCCTTGTTTCGGCGTCAGATTTTGGAGAGAGCAAACGAAGGTTCAAAGTCGGGGTCTTCCGATGTACTGCTTCCTTTGGGACACCTCCCTTCGTTTTGGCCACAAATCCGGCACTGGAAAGATGGCATACTCGATCGCGCCTTTTTTCATCCTGCAAACTACAACAGTGATGGTATTCGTCTCGAAAGCAAGGCTATCCCTACAACAGCACCTGTTGGAGTATCAATGGAGGCCGAGGAAGAACGTGAAAGACGTCCTTCTTCCATCGTCGAGTCGGAGGCCATCCTTGAATCGGAGGCAGTCGCTGAGTTCCACCGTCATCTGGAAGAGCCAGAACATGCACTTGTTCGCGAACGAGAAGCGGTTGGAAAATCGATTCCACCGCGAACTCCCGCTGTAGAGCAAATGATGGCACGGGTCGAGTCGTCTCAACGGTCGAATGTGAGCCCAAAGGAGGCAGAAGAGCCCTTCGAACAAACTGTAATGCAAGGACCATCGAAAATTGTTCAATCTCCAAAAACTTCGATGGAAGTTGCAAGTGAGCGAGAAAGTCAGAAACGGCCTGAAGACGATAAAGTTGTTGCGAAAAAACAGCCTAAAGACGATAAGGTTGTTGGAGCGGAGCGCAGCCTTTTGGATCCTACAGACGATGAAAAAACATCTGCTCCACTTGCAAAATCAGCGCAAAAGACTAGGTCGGAGAGTCATGTTTCTACTGAAAAAGGGGGACATCCAAGAGCATCTGGCTCTAAGGACAAACAGCAACAGCCACAACCAATGGCTTTAAATCCAGAAACATTGGGTGTTGGACCTGCTATACCAACACCGATATTGTCTCCACTTGGACAACAGGTTGTGCTAGGGACCAAGCCAGGATTGATGGACTCTGTGGAGTTTTCAACAGCATTGACTGTGAGCCGCGTGACTCCACCCAAAGTTGATGGTGTCTCTACATCACCCCAGGTGATTGTGGATCCCGAACTCTTACCGCCAGATCAAGTGGTTCAAGAGATATCAGCCTCTCAGATCCTGGGAGTCTCAGATATGATTGCAGATGAATCACCCTCTGTCTTGAGCGAAGAAGATCTTCGTCAAGTTGAGCGTGATCTGAGACAACCTGTGCAACAACGCGACTCTTCCACACAAATGGTGGAACATCCCAACCTGGCGACGGAGATCGTCTCGCGGGATATGATGACACCTGGTGGACTTGCATCCCAGCGAAAATGGTCTGTACCTGAACAATCCTATACCGATCCAGAGGATACCTTTCGACAAGGTTTATCTCCCGTTTTAGGTGGTGTGAGACCTACCGCCAAAACAGTACCAGATGCACCTTCTGTTGAAGATGATCCAGCACTGCAACATATCTCCTCTGCCGACCTGGAACAGGCTCGTCCTTCTGTGATTGTACGACGCGGTAGTCGGCAACAAGCAACTCCCTCGATGGGGAATGCTGGAGATGCCACCAACATTCGCGCACAAACCCCTTCAGCACGTCCTTCCTATGAACAGGCTTTGCGTGCTTCACAAACCGGTGTCCCTATGCAAAGTCCACATGCTTCTTACTCTGGTATCCCTGCCCAAAATCCGCATGCTTCACATACATCGATGTCTGTACAAAGTGTTCCTCCTGCACAACGAAGACCTTCAGAGCAGGGCTCTCACTCTTCACATACCAGCCTGCCTGCACAGCCTCCTGTTCCTCAAAATCCACCGCCTGTTCCTCAAAATCCACCGCCTGTTCCTCAAAATCCACCGCCTGTTCCTCAAAATCCACCGCCTCTTCCTGCAGGAAGAGTCTCGGGGATCCGACCACCAGGTAGCCCCCCGCCCGTTGTGCCTGTCAACCACAGTCCCACCTCAAACAATGGAAACGATGCTACTTTAATTCGCGGTCGTCGCCCCCCTCAAATAAAAAAATAAGGTTCTTCTGTGTAGATAAGCTTACAAAAAATAAGGTTCTAGTCTGTAGACAAGCTTACTTTTTGAGGGTTGTGGATGGCTTTGCCAAACATCGTTTGAGAAGGTTGCTTCTTTCCCTTACAGCTTATCGATGTCGAAGCACTAGTCGTTGGAATCGACGGGCTTGTCTGGGATCATGGTGAGTTTGAGCTTGTAGGTCTCACCATCTTTGAGTTCTACTCGGCGTTTCTCTGTTTTGTAGCCTTTGAGTACTGCTTTAACTCGGTATTTGATGCCACCAATAAGACCTTTCTGAACTCGCTTTGCAGTGCCTTCCATGAGTTGGCCATTGAGTGTGACTCGTGCATTGGGCGGGTTCACCATGATCTGTATTGTTGCACGAGTATCCCGGAGAGGAGGGGGAAGTATGGTGTCTTTTTGTCGTTTTTTGTAATAAATGTAGCCAAAACCGACACCACCACCCAAAAATCCCAGTATCAGACAGAGCAAGATAAGGGTTTTCCATCCCCCTTTTGTCGTTGAGGAGCTTGCATAGGTGTTGATCTGTGCAATGCTCGGATCTGTAGCAAGTCCATCCTCTTCTTCAAGTGTTGTGACAGGAGCCGTAGACGCCTGGTTAACATGCATCTCTGCGCCAACAGCCGAAGGGATATCGATCGAGGAAGGGTGGGGAGCAGAGTGTTGTTGAGGTTCTTGTTGAGGTGATAAAAACTTTTGAATGTTTTGACTATCCAGTGGGAGCGTTGGAGCGTGGCCCAAGACCATTTCTGATTCCAAAGGTGAAGTAGTTTCTTCTTGCAAACCATTTTCACTGCTTTGCTGAGATTCATTCAGCATCATTGTGGGAACATTGGTAAAGCTCTCTGCTGGAGAGGAGCCTCCAAAGTGTTGGGCTGCCTCATGTTCCGATATTGCAGGTATCGAAGCTCGTGTGGGCAAAGCTCCGTTATTTTGCTGAAATGCCTCAGGGTGGAGACTGCCCATAAAGTTTGCCACCAGGTTCAGGTGATCGGATATACCATACTGCAACAATACATGGGACAAAGCGTTCACCAGATCGTAGGCATTTTGATAGCGATACTCTGGTGAAGGGGACAGCATATATGTGATAATCTGTTCCAACTCTGGGGGGACATCATTGCGAAACTGAGAGAGGGGAGGGACTTGGCAGGCTTGCACTAACTGGATGGTGCGGATGTCGGACTCCCCTTGAAAGAGCCGCCGACCGCTGAGCATTTCCCAAAAAGCAACACCCAAAGAGAAGATGTCACTTGCTGTGGAAGCCCCTTTACCAACAAGTTGCTCGGGGGCCAGATAAGAGAACTTTCCCTTGATCACACCTGCTGTGGTTTGAAACAGCTTGTTGGCAGCTTTGGCAATTCCAAAGTCTGTTAACTTAATGACACCGTTAAATCCCACCAGAACGTTCTGGGGCGAGACGTCCCGGTGGATAATATGCAGTGGATTGTTGAGAGAGTCTACGGCATTGTGTGCAAAAGCAAGGGCCTTACTGACTTCATTTATGGCTGCGATCGCTTCACGTATCGGAAACTGCGACATCGTCTCTATCGCTTTTTGGATGACCTGACCCAGATGCTTTCCATGAACGTACTCCATGGCGATATAGTAAGCCTCATCCACCTGACCAACATCGTAGATTTGCACAATATTTGGATGGGACAGGTTTCCTACAATCCGAGCCTCATCGAGAAACTGAGTGATAAAGTCCTCATTGCTAGCTAAGGAAGTAAGGATGCGTTTGATCGCGACCTCTTTGGCAAACCCTTGTGGACCTGTATTCTCTGCACGAAAGATCTCCGCCATACCACCCTGGCCGATCTTCTCCAGGAGCATATAGGGTCCAAACTCTTTGGGATATTGTTCAAACATCACTCTCTCCTCAAGGCGTTGTCTTTCGCACAGGAGGCGAAGAGGGTTGAGGAAGAGAAGGATGTGGTGTCGCATGAAGGCTGGGAGTGGAGGTCTTCCTATGGGGTTGTCTTTTTGACTTGCAGCGCAATGCGCGAGAATGACTCAATAGTTTCTTGGCCTCTCTATGATTGGGATAGCGAGAAAGTAACTGTGTGAGCGTCTTTCGAGCCTCCCAGCATCGTTGATCCTGTGACAACAAAAGCGTCAAATAGAGATAACCCGAAGGTGCGTTGGGCGCAAGTAAGATGCTTTTTTTAAGACCTTGAATCGCCTCCTTTCGCTTTCCATGTGACGCTTGCTTTTGTGCCTTTTGAATCTCATAGGCCATCCATACTCCCTGAGCCATCTGTGTCATCAAAGGGTGACGGCAGCGAGAAAGCCAGTGCCGTAGCTTCTGATATACATCATCTTTTCGTACCATCATCGCCTCCGACATAAGGGCTCCCACATGATAACAAGGATGGAGCCTATGTTGAGTCTCTGCCAAAGCAAACTGCTGGTGAGCCTGGAAGTGTTGATGCAATGCCAAATGTAACAAGCCCAAACGATACCGATACTGATGGGCCTGAGGACGTAACTTCAAAGCTCGCTGGAGAGTTTGTGCTGCTTGCTTCAAAAGCTTTTGTCGCTTTTTCTTGCTCTTGGCTCGTAGGGCTCGCCAACGATACCACTCGCTTTGTTTGGCCAAAGCAGGCACATGATTTGGGTTTCGGCGCAACACTCTCTGCAAATAATGACGACTCTCCACGACTTTACCTTTCCGCAAAGCAAGGTGAGCTAAACCCACAAGTGCATGGGAGTATTGTTTGGAAAAGTGAAGTGCCTTGCGATAGGACGCCTCCGCTTGTTTCCACAAACCTGCCTTTTGTTGTAGGCGACCTAAAATGGTATGCAATCGTGGACTCTTGGGCTTACGTCGTAATTGTAAGCGGATGCGCCGTATATAAGAAGCATAGGGATTGACTGTGGAGACAGGCTTTTTTTCTGCTGACCAAGTTGATGTCACGACTCCTGACACTCCTCCGATCCACAATGTTGTGAAAAAAAGGCAAGCGATCCAAAAGTGAAGAAGGCTCCTTTGTGATGGTATCAAACCAAATATCCTTCCCATGAGGGCATGGAAACCCTTGACAATCTGGAAACCAATGACTTCAACTGTGTACAGAACAACAGGAGCCCGAAAAGCCAATGAAACTAATCTACATCAGGGATTCCCAAGACACAAGACCGTTCTGTGAAACCACGAACCCGTATCTTACCCTCTCATCAGAAAAAAACCTCTTGTGTTATGGGCGTGGAAACCCCCCTTCAGGTTGGGGGAGGGTCGTTGACCTTGCGTAACGCTCCATGTGTTGCAACTATGAAGAACATGATAAAAAACAAAAAGGAAAACGTTTTTGGTTGAATATGCTTTTTGGGAAAAGGAAAAATTGTTGTTGAAAAGAGCGCATATGACTGTTGGGCGATGCTTCATGTCGGTTCGAGATCCTCTCTCCCTCACTCCTTGGACTGCATTGACGCAAGCAACCTCCTCGCCCTTTGAGCTACGCCGACACTCTCGCTTTGCGCTCATATTCTGCTCTTGTGCGATGCTGACAATGAGCTGTGGGCTCTTCTTTTCTTCACAAGCAGAAGCAAGGTTATCCGTTGTGTGGAAGTCTCAACCCAAGACACTGGTTCGAGGTAGACACTTCGTTTGGCAAGGAAGGCTCGAAGGTCTCTCTACCACTTTGCTTCACAAAGGTGTCATGATCTCGTTTGTGCTTGTACAACCCCAACGAAGGATCAGGCTGGGTCGGGTTCCTGTCAATAGACAGGGACAATTTGTTTTGGAAGGTGTTGTCTCTCAATATCTGTCTCCCAAACGATATCGGCTGGATGTGAGGATCTTAACACCACAACGAAATAAGCTTGCTCGTGTCCGTACAAGAACTTCTCACCGGATTCAGACAAAGCAATCCAAACATCGTGGCTCTCCAAAAACACCAGGGAAGAACGCAGCTTCAAGGAAGGACACAACTTCAAGGAAGGACGCAGCTTCAGGGAAGAACGCAGCTTCAAGGAAGGACACAACTTCAAGGAAGGACGCAGCTTCAGGGAAGAACACAGCTTCAGGGAAGAACACGACTTCCGGGAAGAACACGACTTCCGGGAAGAACACGACTTCCGGGAAGAATACGGCTTCAGGGAAGGATACGGTTTCAGGGAAGGATACGGTTTCAGGGAAGGATACGGCTTCAGGGAAGAATACGGCTTCAGGGAAGGATACGGTTTCAGGGAAGGATACGGCTTCAGGGCAGAATCCAAGGAAGAAAAGGGGTCTTGGCCAACAATCGATGTTGCGTAAACCTTCCACATCGAAAAGAATGAAAAAAATTATTGAAAAGCGTACGCAACGGTTGTTGCGTGAATTGCAGAGGGGTTGGAAAGGGAATAAGCGAGGGGGGCGAAGGCGAGGCTCTTTGTTTTTTCCGGGACAACACTCTCCATCTCGATTTGTCCTACCTCCCATCGCACCGGATCAAAGCCTACAACAACGATATGGCTCTCGGAGAAAGCAGAAGCAACCATCATTGCAACGGAGTCCCTTGTTGCAAAATCCACAACCCAATCAGCCCAATCAGCCCAATCAGCCCAATCAGCCCAATCAGCCCAATCAGCCCAATCAGCCCAATCAGCC
>JALTMC010000017.1 GCA_027005175.1 Myxococcales bacterium | reverse complement strand
TTGTTGCCGAGCTGGGTTGGGCCGGAATCACTTCGGAGCGGTCCGGTCAGGGAAGAGAAGGACAGGCATCTACCTGGGTTCTCGAACATTTGGTGCATGAACTCTCTCGACAGAGGAAACATGTATCTCCTTGTGCTCTCGATTGGAATGCTGTTTGTGATTGTTGGGGAATGAGTCGGGTCCTTGCAAGCATGTCGAAAACTCATGACGGGCTACAAAAGGTGTTGCGACACAAACAGGATTGGCGTGGTATGGGAGTCACCTTTGCGGGAGTGCATCTCTGTGGATCACAAGCTCATCTCTTGCAAGTTGGAGATGCCCAAATCCTGCGATGGCGCGATGGTCAGCTCCGAGCTTTCTCACCGGCGCAATCCACAAGAATACAGCCCGAACAAACCACAAAAAGGAGCGACCTTCGGGGAGCATCAGACCGACAGAGCCTGCAACACTCACGAGTTGGGGAAGGCTCACCGTTGGAAACAGGAGCGGAGAGTCTGCTTCGCAAGGTGGATCTTGCGACAGATCTCATCCCTTCGGACAACAGTTGCTTTGAGACTGCATTCTCAACACTCTCTAGCAACCGCACTGCTATCGGTTGGGGTGGGGCCTTGTTGGTTGAAGCGGACTCTGTCTCTTTAAAGCAGGGAGACATCTTTGTCTTGGCCTCTCGCGGAATCTGTGATGCTCTCTCCCCATCTGTGTTTCGTGACATCCTTGGGGAGACACACATCCCACTTGAGAAGCGTGGACAACGTTTGGTGGATATCGCCACAAACACCCGCTTTGAGCATGACGACCTGACGCTTGTACTCGTTGCCACAGAGTATCAACCTGACCGCATCTCCAACGAGACGCTCAAACACTGGCAGGGCACCCTCGAAGATATCTTATTTCGAGACCATCACTGACATCAGAGAGCCACGACTTGTGATGGCCACCTCATGTTGATTCGGCTGATGTTCATAAGCTGGGGCTCTCGAAGAATAGAGCATTGCTTTTCATGGGAGAATCTGATTGGATCGGAGTGGTCGATTCGATTGGAAACAAAGGTTCTATTGGAGATAGCGGTGGTGTACCGTTCATGAGAGAGGTCTTCCTATGTGGATACGTCGAGTATGTCTAGGGTTTGTTCTTGTTCTTGGTTGCTGGCTGGTGTCGGGAGTGTGGGGAGGCTGCGCTCAGGCTCCAGAAAAGAAGAATGAAAACCTCTCCTCTGGGGAGGGGGATCGTACAGAGTTGGCTTCCGAGGTTCAAGGGAAAGAGTCACAAAGGGAGTCTGGCACAACAGATGCGACCGAGGCAGGGAAGGAAGTCACACCTGAGCCTGTGGTGGAGAAAAAACCACCGGCAGCCCCTTATCGAATTAAGCTCTTTGAGAATATCCGACTCAATAGTCGGGCTGAATACAATGGAAAAAAGTATGAGCATGTTCGAAACGCTCTTGTTGATATTGAATTAAAAGATGAGTCGTTTGCAAAGGTCGAACTGGTGGTGGAGCTTCGCTCTACATGTTACCCTTTTTCGCAATGGGCCAGTGATCCTAGACCTCCCGGTCATAATTGGCCTCCCAACTGTGATGCCTTTGACCGCAACTTTGAGTTTATCATGGACCCACCAGGCAAAACAGGTGGTCCTCCTGCGATCGAACTTGTTCGCGCGATTACTCCCTTTGGAGGTCCGATGGACTTCAAAGTCGATGTGACTGATGTGGCAAATGTTCGACGGGGAAAACACGCTATTCGAGTGAATATTAGTACCTTTGCAGATGGTAAAGGGAGGGTCTCTGGAGCCAACGGGGGCTGGTTTGTCACAGCCTATTTGCAAGTCACCCCTGGGCAGCCTATCCGCAAGGTCTTGGCCGTGATCCCACTGTTTAATCATATCTATCGACACAACGACAACAAGAGGCTAGAGGCCAAATTTACTCTTCCTGAAGGAACAAAGCGAACTGTGCTGGAGTATCGTGTGACAGGTCATGGGGGGGCTGCACTGGATCGTCCTGCTTGTATTGGTGGAGCTGACGAGTTTTGCAAACGTGTGCATCATCTCTTTGCCGACGGAAAAGAGGCTCAGAAGTTTACACCCTGGCGCAGCGATTGTGCGAACTTTTGTACATTGATTCAGACTCAGTTTGGTCAGCGTTGCAAAGAAAATCCCAATGGAGCACTGCGGAGTGTTCGGGCTCCTCGCGCCAACTGGTGCCCCGGAAGTATCACATGGCCGATCAAACGTAGTCTTCCAGCTTTTCAATCACCCGGAAAACACACCTTTGGCTACCAGATCGATAAAGTTGCGAAGGGGGGAAGTTGGAGGGTTTCTGCTGTACTCATAGCCTATGGTGAGTAGGATGTATGTTACTACTCTCCTTCCTTGTATGTGGTGGTCGGAATGATTGCAAAGTATTCAGGAGCTGATCTTTTGAACGCAAGACAAAGGACGAACGATGTTTTCCCCATCCTTGTCGTTCTTGCGAAAAATGTGAATCTCCCTGTATCTCACAGGTATAGGGGATTCTATCGATGCTGGCTTGTTTTGTGTTGCCTTCTTTTGTTTCCGGCTTTCCTCTTTCGACTAACTCCTTGCTTTGTATGTGCTTGGTTGTCTTGCCTTTGAGAGAGGGGAGAGAGGTTCTCCGTTTTTCTTTGAAATCGACTCCAGAGTTCCAATCAAAGCACCGTTTAGGTTTGTAGAACTGATTGATTCATACCAGTCAACAACGAGTGGATCTATGCCTTTTTCGAAACCAAAAAATATATTTCCTGTCCTTAATCTGAGAGTTACACCACAACAACTGGAGGGCTCTCTATCACCAGAGCAGGTACAGATCATCACCCGTGTTGATGGCTCTACATCCATTCGCTCTTTGGCCATGTTGCTGAATCTGCCCTTGGACGATCTGATTGTTGCGATTCAATCACTTGTGGAACTCGATGTTCTGGAGATTCATGAGCGCAAGCCATCCAAAACCACCTTTGCTCATCAGCTCCCCTCTGTGGATGAGGAGAGTGTCCCTCAGACTTCGGAATCTCTTCCTTCCGTTGTGACAGGGTCGGTGGGCTTCTCAAGTGAGCGGGTTCCTCCGAGTGCTTTCTCGGATGAGCTGGAGCAAGAGGTTGGTTCTTATTCGAGTGTTGAATGGATTGGTGAGGGGGTCTCATCAGACGACTTTGGTGGAAGTGACTCTACAGCAGTGTCGATGGATGGAATCACGTTTGCTTCACCTGGGCTAGAAAATGATGGATCTATCCTTACACCGACTGCTACTTACGAGGTTCTTGAGTCCCAAGAGGTGTCTTGTGGGCCTGAAGTTGTCACCTATTCCACGTATTCTATCGCTTCCATGGACTTTGTTCCCGAACCTGAGCCGCTTTCTGTTGAGGTGGACCACGTCCCTATTTTTCAAGGGAAGGTGGAAGCTTCATCACGATTTGACCCCATACCGCTAGATACAGACAAGAATTCTACCGATTTTTCTCTTGAGTCAAAGCTCTCCTCTGCCAGCGCGGCTTCGTTTGGAGCATCAGGCTCGTTGCATGATGTTGCCAGGACTTTGGACGAAATTCCATCTCTTGAGAAGATGCAAGGGGAGATGAGTGCTACGGAAGATGAGGATCTACCCTTCTCCAGCACTTCTTCAAGAAAAAAACATCCATGTCTTTCACATGCGGTAGTTTCTAGTCCAACTCTCAGTGTCGCATATCGCAGTGAAGATGACTTGCCTTTTGTTGATGATACGACACAGTCAACTGTGCCCACCGTCTCCTCTCTGGAAGCTTTGGATTCCATGAGCCATAGCACAACCCAATTGTCTGTACCTTCCATCTCTTCACTGGAGATGTTGGTGGCAAGCCACAGTGGAAGTCAGTTGTCCATGCCTTCCATGTCTTCGAACTCCTTACAATATCCTCGATCTTCCGGTAATCCCCTTGTGACACGAGCCTCAGTCCCTTCGGTGTCTTCGTTCGGGCAGGCTGATTCAAGCGAGCCCAATCCTCTCGCGACGAGAATGTCGGTCCCTTCGGTCTCTTCACTTGGGCAGGTTGATTCAAGTGCTCCCAATCCCCTTGTGACACAACTGTCGGCTCCTTCCGTGTCTTTGCTCGGACGAGTGGATTCAAGAGAGCCGAATCCCCTTGCGACGAGAATGTCGGTTCCTTCTGTGTCTTCGTTGAAAGAGACAGAGTCGAAAGTGACATCCAGTCCGGTTGACATTGAGATCGATATCTCCATGTCCCCTCCTCCGGTGGATGAAGCACCGATGACCCCGCCAAAGCCTCTCTCGGAATCAGACTTGATGCCTCAGCCTCCTTCTGTGCGAGCGACTCCATCTTTAGGAGAAGCTGTTCAGAAAGTTGCGTTTTTGCTTTCTTTGGGTCCCAATCAAGATCTTAAAAATAAGAAAGCCCGCTTGACCATGGAGGTTGCTCAGGCACCTTCATCGTTATCGTCCGATGAACTAGATACTCTCATTGGGGAAGGTACAAGCTCGTCTGACTTTCTCACCGCGCTCTCTCCCCATAACAACAAGCAACCTATCATACGAAAGTCCTCCCCTTCGGGAAGATATCAAAGCATGTCCAGCTCTGAATTCGAAACGTAGAGCATGGAGCGATGACTTGTCGGGTGAGAGTGGAGCAAGATTGATGCGCGGAGCACTCTTGGCTGTTTCTTCTCAATGGAACGATGGCTTGTCGGGTGAGAGTGGAGCAAGATAGGCTGAGGTTTATCGGCGTGCCGACGGAGCCGTGTCCTCTTTCTTTTGCGCCTTGCTCTGTTTGTCAGCGATCCATGGAGCGAACCGGAACATTAGAAGGAAGTGGCCTACTTTCTTTCGCGCCTTGCTTTGTTTGTCAGCGATCCAGGCGTAGCATATAGGCGTGTGTTAAGAGCATGGCTGTGCCCATGATAGGGGTTAGAATCGCGACCGTTACCAGATCTCCATGAGATAAGGAGTGGATCTCCAGAAAGCGTGCCAGTGGAGCGAAAATCGGGATCTGAGTCGTGGTCCATAAGAGAAGAAAGTAGAGCAAGACAAAGCCTGCAGCAAAGCCCACAAGGCTTTTGTTTTGTCTCCAGTAGTGACGAAATCGATCTTGCCCAACAATGATTAAGAAGTTGGTGATGCTCAGCAATACCAGTTGTGTGAGTAGGGCTGTTCGGGCGACCTCCACGGTTTGATGAAACAAGAGTCTGGATGCCAGAAAACTAAGCAGACCGGATATGGCGATAAAGGCTCCTGAGATGGAGGCAAAGCCCAGTACATCACGTAGAAATCGTGGTGCCACATAGTGGATACGACGACTGAATGTCAGCAGCAGTGCAGGTACGCTGATGGAGAAGAAGCCGATGATTGTGACATGGCGGGGAACAAATGGGAATGCAATACCCAAGAAGCCTGCGATGAGAATGGCGATCACTGCGTTGGCATTCTTTGTTAAGAATAGCTTGGCAGAGGCTTGAATATTGCTGATGATGGTTTCACCCTCTTCGAAGACTTGAGGCATGATGGTGAAGTCATCGTCGAGCAAGACGATATCTGAGACGTCGCGCGACATTCGATTGCCGGAGCCCATCGCTACACCAAGTTCCGCTTGTTTGAGAGCGAGCACATCATTGACACCGTCTCCCACCATTGCAACGTACTTTCCTTGTTCTTGTAAGGAGCGAATCAAGGTTTTTTTATGATTGGGGGAGACACGTGCAAACAGAGAGTATTGCATCACTGCATGAGCTACTTCTTCGGGGGTCATCTGGTCGAGTTCTTTGCCTGTGATAACCTTGCTTGTGTCTTCTTTCCAGCCTGCTGAACGAGCAACCGCCTGCACTGTTTCTGCTGCATCTCCCGAGATGATCTTTAATACGATGTCTCGTTCATGAAACTGGCGGAGCACATCTTCTATTGTGGGGCGGATCTCATCAGCCAAGGAGATCAGAGAGAGTGGCTTGAGTGATGTGTTGTCTTGCATCGCTTTTGCGAGGCTTTCGATCTCAATGTCTTCTGGCAACTTCGCCAGAACCAGGTTGCGATAGCCCCGTTGGTCTCGCAGCTTTTTCTCCGCATACTTTGCTTGTTCTGTTGAGAAGGCAGAACGGAGGTTGTCAAAGGCACCTAAGATGATGCGATGTTTCGTCTCTTTGCATTGAAACGATAGAGCGCTGTATTTGTCTTTGGAGTTAAATGGCACCTCATCGAGGACCTTGACTCCCGAAGGCGAGGGCAAAGCCTCAGCAAGCGAGACGATGGTTGCATTCTTCTCGGAAGAATGATGTGCAAAGGCTGCCAAAATTTCTCTGATCTTCACCTCATCCGTGTCGTTGTCACCAAGAGGGGTGAGGTGTGAAAACTGAAGCTTGTTGAGCGTTAATGTTCCCGTCTTGTCCATGCAGATGGTGCTGACATTGGCAAAGGATTCGACTGCGTTGAGCTTTTGAATCAGAGCACCACGTTGAGAGATGCGAAATACACCCAAGGCAAAGGCAACAGTGGAAAGTAAGATGAGACCTACTGGTATCATCGAGGTCACAATGGACGCGACAGCGCGTGTGGTCTCGACAATATTGGAAGGGATATGTTTGAGAGTATGTCCCACAACCGATTGCCCGACAACGAGCAGTGCCATCAGGGCTGCGATGCCCAGCAGAACCTGTACGATGCGATCGATCTTGTGTTGAAGTGGAGAAGCAAAACGTTTGTACGATTGAGCTTGGTGAGTGAGTTGATGGATATAGCTCTGTGTTCCTACTTTTTCAGCGACCATCACACCATGACCCGCAACACAAAAGCTGCCGGAGCGAACGTGGGCTCCTTCTTCCTTAAAGATATATTCCGATTCTCCTGTGAGAAGGGATTCGTCCACTTCACAATAATGGGATGTCAAGATCGACCCATCCACGGGGATCTGGTCACCACGTCGCAACTGGATTAAGTCGTCTTGAACGATGTCGTCTGTTGGGATCTCTTTGGTTTCTCCCTCACGAATGACAGTTGCTGTTGAGCGAGACATGGCCACAATTTGATCGAGCGCTCTTTTGGCTCGTATCTCTTGAAAGATGCTGATGACTGTATTGGTAAGAGCAACCGAACTGATCGCTATACTATCGTAAAAGGTCCGGATGTCGTTGAAGTAGAGATACAGTGAGTATAAGATCGCGGCTGTTGAAAAGACAGCGATATTAAATACATTGAACAGGTTCGAGAATACAATCCCGCGATAGGTACGTGTTGTGGCATGGGGCACACGATTGGTTTGTCCTTTTGCCACACGCTGAGCGACTTCAGCCCGTGTTAATCCTTGATGGGTCATATGTTATTTTTTCGTGTCCTGGCGGTAGTGAAAAATCAGTGTTCGGGTGGAGCCTCTACCGGAGCTTATGTACTCACCATCGCGATCTTGGAGACCTTGCTGTCCTCCAGCAATCAACACTGTGTTTGGGTCCAAGCTAACAGCTACAAAGTCTGTTGCTCCAGTTCTCGACTCATTGGTTCCAACAGCCGAGAATAAAAATTGTGGACCGATATAGCGGCCTGTATCGGCTGTGAAGATCTCCACAGAGTTACGGATTAGGTCCGATTTCCCTTGGCTTTCTCCACCAATAAACAAGAGCCACGGTCCCAGAGGCATGGGCACATGATCTTCCCGAGTGATCGTCATGGCCGGAGCATGAACAAAGATCCCTTGGGCTGGATCGTAATATTCACACGTATTGATGGTGACGCCGTTGAGGTTGGTTCCACCTGTCACTAAGATGCGCTTGTCCTTAAGGACTGCCATCGCGTGGTCTTCGCGGTAGAAGAGGGTGCGCGGCCCATTTGTGATGGCCTCTTTCCCCTCCTTGTTTGGATCGAGGATGTATGTGGTGTTGTAGTTTTGGTTTTTTCCTTCTCCCTTGGGTCCCCAACCTCCTACGATCAGGACCTTTCCATCGGGCATTTCTATCGCACCCACACTGCTACGCGCTGTTGGCATCTTCAGCACTTTGACAGAGCCTTTTGGATTCTTTGCATCGGGAGGCGTATAAATCTCGATGTCGTTGAGTACGGTGAATGCGCTGGTCCCTTTTTTAAAGGGGCAATCTTTATCGGCTTTACCATCCTCACAGGCGATTTTCGGATCCGATGGAATGCAATCTTTTCCTGCACAGTAGTAACAGATGTTGGTTTGGCATTTTCGGGTGGGTGGATCTTTTTGGTAAATGACATGTCCACCCAGTCGAAGCACCCGACCGTCTCGAAGTTGCAGGCTGCGCTCAAACGCACGTTGCATCAAAGAGAGAGTGTCTGACTTCTTAAGAGGAGGGGCACCTGCCACGTTGTCTTTTGCACGGTAGATCGGGGTCACTTTTTTGGCTTTAAGGTCGATAATAACGGCAGAGATGCTTCCTGATGTGGGGTTGCCACCCGTTGGCTTTGGATCCAGATTGTTGGAGGCTTTGTTGAAGACAAACACAGAAGAGAAGCCGAGGAGACGTCCATCTGGAAGTTGGTATAGGACTCCTCCTATTTTGTAAGGCATGTCGATACCGCTCAATCTCCAACACTTGCACTG
>JALTMC010000016.1:1612-2108 GCA_027005175.1 Myxococcales bacterium | reverse complement strand
TGGTTATATAGAATAGTTCAGTGTAAACAACTTTAACAGAGAGTCAAAAAAGATTTATGTATGCTTTCTAGTGAATCAAGCAAGGTCTTCCTCTTCAGCCCCCATCAAGTATAGATCGTTGTTAGCTGTCCAATGACCATACATGGCTTTCCAAGTGACAGATATTTTGAATGCATAGTAAACGACGCCAAGCTGTAACAAAGTACTGATAAAAAGAAACGAAATACTGGCTATAGCTGCATTTTTGTCAAAGAAGGAGAGGCCATTTTCAGACAAAGAAATCGACTCTACAAGATAGTAAAGGGTGAAAGCAATCGCTGTGAGAAGATGAACAAACCAAACGTGCCGTAAATATTTAGCAATTTCTACACGACGATAGGGAACAATGGCCTTATTGCAGAAAAAGGACAAACACAGGAAAATAAAGAAGAAAACTGCATTGATGATAAAAGGAGTAAGTACATTGAGACCAAGAAAAGCTGGGAGAGAGAGAGAT
>JALTMC010000016.1:0-1602 GCA_027005175.1 Myxococcales bacterium | reverse complement strand
ACCTCGTTTGTAATATGTGCGGAGTTCCTCGGCTGATTTTTCGGCTGCGTCAGAAACAACAGACATATCAAAAGCCACTGATTGGGTATATTGGAGACGTTTTTCACGCCGGGTCATCTGAGAACGGTCTTTGCCAAGACTAGGATTAAGCTTTTTATCAATCATTGTCTGGATCTCTTTTCGTAAGGTTGGGTTAGGACAAAGAGCAGAATGGGGGCAACGACCACGTGCATCGGGATGAGTCAAGTTGATGTTTGGATGATTACAGAGTGCTCGGAAAGATGCCATATCGGCATTTGCAATAGCAATATGAATAGCTGAGGCCGAGTTTCCATCTTGGGTTTTGATATTTACATCCACATCATCAACAGAACAGAGAAATTCTACAATGTCTGAATGTCTCATCTTGGCAGCTTCAATAAGAGGGGTAGCTCCACTAACGTGCTGGATATTTGGGTCAGCACCGTAGCGGACAAGCTTTTTAACTATTTCAAGGTTACCAGCCATTGCAGCACGACGTAGAGGACTGTCATTGTGGTCATCGACAACATTTGGGTCTGCACCAGCATCAAGGAGCGAATCAGCAATTTCCCAGTTTTTCCGGAAAATGGCCCAAAAGAGCGGTGTACGCCCATACTGATCTGGAAGATCAATTGTTAGATCAGTTTTCATAGAATCAATCAAAACTGTTGCTCTCTGGGTTTTGCCTCCGATTGCAGCAGCACGAAGCTTTTTTGCTTGCTTAATTTTCTCTTGGTCGACACCACCTTGATTATAAAGATCCAATCCAGATTTATAATAGGTTCTACGGTTTGAACGACTGTTTGAAGCAGAGGTGTTGCCGGAGTCTTCACGAGGAGATGAAGAGGGTGGATCAAGAGAAGGCTCTGCTCTAGGAACGGATGCACCAGGTTTTTGGGAGTCAGGACGAACAGGCTTACGACCAGCTTTTCCATGAGGGCCACCAGGTGAACCTCGAGCACGGTGGGAGTCAGGCATGATTTCTTGAAACCAAAACCCAGGTTTGGTTTGTAGAGGACTGTGATTTGTATATGTGCTCGCTAGGTATTGATATATCTAAGGTGACATCAATAGGGAGACTTGGTGGGGTGAAAATCAAATGGTTGTTTCATCTCAGACCACTCAAAGTTCACTTTTTGACCATGTCTTCCGAACTCCAAAAACTGCGCGAAGAACAAGCTCGTCGCTGGCAGCAACAAGCACAATCTTCAAATACCCAACAACCATTGTCTCCTCGTTCTTTAGCGCGTTTAGCTAATCAGAATACCCAAAACACTCAACATCCGCCTTCCAGTGCCTCCACTATTCCCTCTCCCAATTTCCATTCCACTTCCCAACCGACCCCTTCTGCTCCACCTCTCACTACCACTCAAGATAATCAAGTTCTCTCCGATGAAGAATATGCTCGTAAATTACATGCTGAACTTAACCAGACGGACCCTGCTACTCTTCAGCAGATTGAAGCTGATGCCGACTTTGCACGCCGGCTCCAAGCAGAACTCGCATCACCCCCTCAAAACTCTCAAAAGGTCTTTATAAGGAACTGGATCCACCCCGAATACATCTCTTATGCCAGGTATC
>JALTMC010000015.1:8004-8557 GCA_027005175.1 Myxococcales bacterium | reverse complement strand
AACAACCACCACTCAAGCAATGATGTATTGACCTCTGTTGAAAGTGCAAATATCCATGAAGAAACTGAAATGGCGTGGCGCAGACCTACTGCGCAGTGATGCAAAAAAGAACCCTGCTCCCCCAAAAAAGGAAACCAAACCAAAAAGTAGATTGGGCCGAATTGGAGTTCGAAGAGTGATGCGAGGCCCTGATGGAGAGATCATTGAAATATCCAGCCCAACCTCCATCTGGCTTGTCCAGATGGATGGTATCAATGAGATACTGCTGACAGACTCCCTGAAAAGCCAGGGATTTGAAGTCAAAACCTGTGAATTCCTTCACCAACTTCAAATCAAACTTGGAGAAACGGAAGAGTTTCCCAAGCTCATCGTGATCGAGGCCAGAGCAGTTGGTCAACAAACCCCGTTTTTTCGTAAGATGATCATCCCCCTCCTCGAAGATATAGGTATCGCCTGCTTGATTGTTGGTGTCGCCAACGAAAGACAAGCTGAACTATTCAAAGCTTGGTACAGCGGCTCCATGGTCATCGGAGGCGATCTCGAAGTATTTACC
>JALTMC010000015.1:0-7994 GCA_027005175.1 Myxococcales bacterium | reverse complement strand
TCCTAAGAGGGTAAAGAAAAAAAGAGACTTCTTTGGGAAAGAAAGAGAAAGACAAGAACGTCAACGCAAGCAGGTGCTGTTGTTCAATAGACAAGATCCTTGAATGGCACCACTAAGACACGAATGGAGAACAAGAAAGGTTGCAGTATCAAGAGCCTGCAAACGGGCGACCTTCAAGAGTTCTGTGTCCACCTCACAAGGAAGAGGAGGAAAGAGAATAGGAGATGGAGAAGTGAGACGAATCAGCGACGAACATTCGAGGTTTTTGCGGGGACTGGACCAGGAGAGGCGAGACGGTTCCGATTTTGTTGGAGATCTTTCGTCTTTCGCATCGAGGTTTTGGGCGTAATTTGCAGTTGTCGCACAAGGTCTTTGTTGTAGGCTTGAGCAGCCCGTAAGAAGTCGTTATTTGCGCTGACATTGAGAGGGATGGAGCCCAAGAGCAAGGCGAGTCCACCACCGGCGATACTCCATGGAACAGCGAGCAGAGAACCTTGAAAGTCGTCACGACGAACCAATGCAAGGAATCCTCCAATCACGAGAGCCACACCACCTGTAACCTGCATCACAATCGCAACACCTCGCTTACCACCGAGACCGCGAAGCTCTTTCTTACTCACTTTGTTACTCTTCAGAAGATCGCTCACTTCCTTTTGACCGTAGCGACGACGATTAATTCCAAGAGTAAAGTTGTGACCTCTGAGACCCGAACCACGCCAGTGGATGTGGTAAGACAACTTATTCGAGACTCTGGGTTTGGGAATACGAACCTGATATGTCAGGTTTTCCAGTCCCTTGGGTAGTTTTTCACGCAGGATATAACCGATCCGCTGCAAGCCCTTTAAGCCAAACTTATCAGCGCGGTTGCCAATCACAGTAAAGGCTTTTCGTTGCCCCCCGGTAATCAAGATCAGCTGAGTTCCAACAGGAACTTCGGGCAAGAAGCTCTTGGGATCCGTGAAAGTGTTGTTGCTCAAGCTGATCCCTTGACCACCTTTGTGCAGGACTTTCCAGAATTGGGGCTGGCTGGCGTCAAAGAACTTTCCGGCAATTTCGATAATAACTCGACGACGACGCTTGCCTTTGCGGTCTCTATCCACAAGGCGCAAGACCCTCTTAATCGTATAAGAGTTACGAAAGGCACCTTTATGAATATAGAGCGTATCTTTCGCTTTCGCTCCAGAAATGGGTCGGCTGGAGTCGGTAAAGAAGTTTAATCCTGTAACCACTCCCGATCTTCCGCGATGTTCCCACTTTAATCGACGCAACAAAAACTGTTGTTGGCGTTCTTTTTTGGTTCCCCCAACAGCCAATTTGTTAATTGGAGCTTTTGAAATGCTACCGATGCTTCCACAGCCTGATAGATAAATCCCTATGATCATGGCTGCCACAGCCACAGTCCATTGTTGCCAACGTCTCATCCGACGAGTTCCTCCCGCTTCAATATCAACAAAACAATGATTCTTTCAGAATGGGAAAGGAGTGACGATGTCCTGATGTCAAATCATAGACAGACCCCTCCCTTATTTGTCAAACGCCTCTTTTTCGCTAATTTCAGCAGGGTTGTCAAGTAGGATGTCACGAATTGCTTGATAAACCCTTCGTGATGTGGCCAATCCTGCATGTCCACATTCAATCTCTCGGTAGTCCGCCCCTTCCAGTCGACAGTATTGAGGAGGGCAAATCACATCGCGAGATCCGGCGATCGAATGGTAAGAGACTTCAGGGGGTAAAGGGGTTGCGCGAAGCTCCTGAATAAAGAAACTGTTGGGCAGCATCTGCCAGATCGAAGGAGAGATCAACCCCAAGGGAGGCACCCCCACAAAGGCAAAGGAGGTACCATGGTGAGGTGTCCCCATGGAGATAAATCGCCGCACAAACTGTTCTCCTCCCAGCCGCTTGATAAAATACAAACCAATCAAGCCACCCATGCTATGGCCGATAATATCGATCTTATCCAGGTCTATCTCTCGCAGGATATCTTGGATCTGGCGATGAATTCGATAGGCAGACTTACGGATGTCCCCAATATTCAAGATCCCGAGATTGAGTGAAAACACAACAAAACCATCCCGGCGAAGGCGGTATTCCAAGGGAAACATCGCTCCACGAGTTCCGAGAAATCCGTGGAGAAGCAGAATCGGAGGAACATCAGGGCGAACTCGATCATAGAATTCGCTGGATTTTGTACGATTACCAAGTTGAACCAAATATCGAAAGTACGTCGCAATTTCTTTGATTTCATCAAAAGGATACGAAAATTTTGACACAGTACACCTTTATGCAGCCCATACGATCATGGCTGAAAGAACCACTCAACGAGGCCTTCAAAAAAGACCCCCCAACCTGGGCAGAAATACCCATGCCAGAAGTGAGACTCGATACGAGAGACAGAAAGTAAGAACATTCTCTCTAACATAGGCAGAAAGACTCATGTCAGGAGTGAAAGCATTCACTTTCTAGGATAATGGTAACAGGACCTTGATTGCAAAGGGAGACATCCATATTCTCTCCAAATCGCCCTGTTTCAACGTTCACTCCATACTCCGTCAGCATGGTCACAAATCG
This sequence comes from Myxococcales bacterium, assembly GCA_027005175.1. Lineage (GTDB taxonomy): Bacteria > Myxococcota_C > UBA6777 > UBA6777 > UBA6777 > M3003. Next base: position 5,426 of record JALTMC010000015.1, on the reverse strand, counting down.
TTCGAACATGGGGTTAGCTTGTTCGGGATGAAGAGCCTTTACAAAGGAAGGACGACGACCTTTTCGTGAATCAGCATACAATGTGAACTGACTGACAGCCAACAAGTCGCCACCACAGTCTAACAGAGATCGATTCATTTTCCCTGCATCATCTTTAAAGATACGTAGATGTACGACCTTCCGGGCCATCCACACAAGGTCGGCCTGTTTGTCACCCTCACCCAATCCAACCAATGCCAATAAACCAGGACCGATCCTCCCAACAACATCACCGTCAACTTTCACTTCAGCCCAAGTTACACGCTGTAACACCACTTTCATCGAGAAACTTCTCCCAACAATTCATAAGCCTCTATGTTCCCTGGGTTTAATAACAAAATTCTTTGAAACAAGGAAGCGGCTTCTTCAAAGGCCCCCTCTTCTTTGTGGATCATACCCAGATACAAGTAGGCGTCCTCAAAAATAGGACTCATCTTTACTGCACGTTCGATATAAGAACGTGCAAGCAGCCTTTTAAGGGGATCGAGGCTCTTTTGCTGATAAATCGACCAACCCAAACGCAGAAAGTAGACGGGCTCTTTGGGGTTGGCTTCCATTGCAAACTTAAAAAATATTTCAGCCTCACGAAATCTCTCTTGTTCGAGACAAACCTCTCCCTGGCGAAACTGCTCTAACGAGTAGATCAAGCGATTCCTGATTTTCTTTTTATGCTCAGTTAGTTGGGTTTCAAATCGCTGTCTCCCATGAGGGTCCGTTAAGATCGTATAAGCTTGCGAACTCCGTCGAAGCACTTCACCTGCCTTTGTTCGTTGCTCTGGGTTGCCATCGCGCTGAACACGCTCAGGGCGATAGTGCTCAGACATAGAGCGATACGACATTTGAATATCTTCATTCGTCGCCTCCTCCGAGACATTGAGAACCAGGAAGAAGTTATCCGATTGAACACGTAGAAAATCAATATCCAACTGTGCAGACCAGGAGAGCTTGGGAGTCTCCTCTCTCTCCCCTTTCATGGAAGAAGAGGCATCTCCAGATATCAACGGCTCCTCTCGCGCTGGCCTCGGTGAAGCTGCAATTAAAGGTGTAGCATGGTAGTCGGTGTCCTCAGACAAGGGAGGAACCAAGGGAGTTGCTGGTTCTGAAGCAACAGAGTGGAGAGCGTCAGAGACGGGTATCTCAGGAATCAATGGAATAGCTGAAGGAACAACCATACCTGGAGCCACGACAGGAGCGATACTGGAAGAGGCTGGGCTGGAAGCCAAAGGAGTGATCAGAGGAAGAGCAGACCCTTGAACCATCGAATGATGGTTTGGCTGTGGAGAGAGAGGAGTCGTGGGCTCAGGCTTCATCCATGGGGTCCCAACCACAACATCAAGCTCGGGGTTCGCTTGCAAAAATGGAGTCGCAGTGGGAGGAGTCTGCAGTCGAACTGTGGCCTCCCCTTGAAACGACAAACTTGGTGGGGCCATCGGCTGGACCGCTTGCCCCACCAGCTGGACCGTTTGCCCCACCGGCTGGACCGTTTGCCCCACCGGCTGGCCAAGACTCCCTCTTCCCCTTTGTTGAGATTCAACAGGGTGCACAACAGAGGTTAACAACCCATTTGGGTCAACACTCGCGACTTTTACCGCAGGCGCTGTCTCAGCGGGCTGAGGATGAATGGGAGAACCAGAAGAATTGGGGGTTTCTCCCGCCAAAGCACCAAGATGAGCTTCTCGATTCGAACCGATGGCAGAGCTGTGTTGTGATGATTCAGCCGGTTGAGAAGCAGCCCTCATCACCGGAAGAGACTCAACAAAAGTTGGATGTTTTTGAAGTCCAGGGATCGGACCATTAAATGCCATGGAGGCAGGATTCTGTGGAGAAGAAGGACCCCGCAAAGGAGAAGGCAAACGACTTCCAACATGCTCGGGAGAGGTCATAGAAGCTGCGTCCAGAACTCGCATCGCAGCCGATTTCGAGGAAGTCGATCCCATGGGGAGACCAGGAGAGTGTACCCGTTGAGGAGTTCTCCCTTGGAGCGAAAAAGAGTCTGCATTTCCCATAGAAGAACGGGGCGCATCCACAGGAGGTTCAAACAATCCTCCCAAGGGAGACAAGGCTCCCTCAAATACAACAGGGCCACTTGTGGCAGACATCATAGGCTGCCCCATCGTTCCATCGGGGCCTTGGAAGACCAACAAACGAGCCAGAGACAACGTCTGAAGCAGCTGTGCAGAGAGCGCAGTGTTTGAGGTAAACTCCCGCAACAATTGCTGCACAGTCCGACCCGAGAGTCGATGTGGCGCAAAGGAGATATTCTGAAAATGAGGAATCAGCGAGGAGATCTGTTGCTCGTACAGAGGCGAGATATGACAACGATACAGATGATAAGGAGACAACGCCTGAAGTAGTTTTTGTGGCATATAATACCGGCGGACCCCCTCAAAGAGAAGCAAGAGGACATTGATAGGGACAGAAGAAGAGCGAAAGACATACGCGCTATCATCCAGAAACTGGTAAGGACCTTGCATTAAAAAGAGGCTGCGAATGACAACATTTTCAAGGTATAGCTGATAGAGAGGATTGATCTCATCTTCATGCAAGAGCCTCGCTCGAAGAATCGCTTCTCTCTGTAAAACAGCTCGCCCCCCCGTGCCAGCTACCGTATTTTCCAAAGTCACTTCTTCGATACGGTTGGGGAGACGTTTGCACAAGAACTGTGTAAACATCTCCCCAGGGATCAACGACTCTGCATACACAAGCTCTCCTTGACGAAAGGAGAATCGCCGGTCTCCCTGTGGTAGAGAGAGCGTGAGCACTCCAGTAAGCTGCTGCTGACGGAGCTGAAACATCAGCATAGAGAAAGGGGTCTGGGAAAGTTCCCCCCAAGCCAAATAAAACTGCTCCGGTTCGTGCAATCCAGGAATAGGAGAGGGACGACATGTTCCCGCCGTTTGCAAGAGTGTCTGTGTGACGGCCTCCCGAAACTGTTGTGCCCGCAAGGGTTTTTGACAAATAGCATTGACTTGAGAGCGAACCGTTGCAGTCAGAGCACCAAATCGAGAGGATGTTATGATGATCACAGGAACTTCAGCCAGAGAGACCTGTGTTCTCAGTCGTTGAACCAGCTCTTCTCCAGACAAGAACGGAAGAAACTGTTCCATAATCACAAGCTGAGGAAGTTCACGATTGTATATCAGCAAGCCCTCAATTCCAGTGGTTGCTGTATGGACTTCCAGATTCATCGATTCGAGTAGGGATCGAAGTTGAGCACAAATTCTTTGGTTGTCTTCAACTAACAGGACCTTGGTTTGTGCCATCTCATCACTCATGCCAGGGGTAGTTCGAAAATCCTCAATTCCATCGAGCTTATCTTACGTTCGTGTTACAAGTCGCGTCAATATCTTATCACATCAAACAAATATACCTCATTGCCCCTAAATAACGGCATCCCTACCTTGTTCATACAACGGAATCACGGAAAAACCCCAAGCCACTTGAAAAAAGTCTATAATACGATAGTTTTCAGGGGTTCTTTCAGTGAAGACTCGAATCAAAACAAAGTAGAAGTTGCCAGAGAAGCCAAAGACGATTAACTTGGGAGGGAATCCCAAGCCAACGGAGAATCATAAGTATGAGTTTTTTCAAGCGACTGTTCAGAGTGATCAAGGCAAATCTCAACGCATTAATCTCACGTGCGGAAGACCCTGAGAAGATCTTGGAGCAAGTTCTCCTCGAGATGAATGAGCAGTTGAAAGAGGCCCAAAGTCAGGTGGCACGTGCCATTGCAGATGAGAAGAAGCTTAAAAAGCAGTACCAGGAAGAGGCTCGAAAAAGCGACTCTTGGGAGCAGCGTGCGATGCGGGCCGTGGAAGCCGGTGATGATACTCTCGCCAAAGAGGCTCTCGTTCGCAAAGCCGAACACGACCACATCGCTGAAGAATACTTGAAGCAATGGGAAGGACAGAAGCAAGCGGTTGACCAACTCAAAGCAGCTCTTCACCTGCTTCGACAAAAGATAGAAGAAGCGGGCCGCAAGAAGAATCTTCTCGTGGCACGTAAAAAGCGTGCAGAAGCTCAGCAATTAATGCAAGAGACTATGGCGGGAGTGAATGACAGCTCTGCCTTTAACACCATGGATCGCATGTCTCAAAAGATCGAAGAACTCGAAGCTAGGGCCGACGCCCACCAAGAACTCAATCAGGAGCTACAATCAGACCTTCTTGAAGCAAAATTCCGACGAATGGAAGAGTCTCAAAACAGCCAGGAAGATGAACTCGCCGCTCTCAAAGCCAAAATGGGAGTCAAACCCCAAGCTCAAAAAGAAAAAGAACGAGAACGAGAACCCGCCGCCCTATCCCGTGATAGCGACTGGTAAAACAATGTGTTACACTGCGCGAAGCTAGGCTTCTGCTGATTTGGTGGGTATATTTTCAGTGGCCTCACCGGGAAGAGGTTCCAGGACTTCGAAGAGAATCGAGTCCATGTGATCAACAAAGGCGAACTCAAGATCAGCCTTTGCTTCATCGGGAATCTCTTCCAAGTCTTTTCGGTTTCGTTCGGGGAGAAGAACTTTTCGAATCCCAGCACGATGTGCGGCAAGGACTTTTTCCTTCACACCACCAACAGGTAAGACACGACCACGAAGAGTGATTTCTCCAGTCATCGCAACATCGCCGCGGATCCGGCGGCCCGACAACAAGGAGTTGATCGCGGAGAAGATGGCAACCCCTGCCGAGGGGCCCTCTTTTGGAACAGCGCCGGCAGGCACATGGAGATGGATGTCCCAATTTTTGTTGAAGTCTGGGGCCAGGCCGAGATCTTCAGCGTTGGCTCGGATATAAGCCAACACAATCTCCGCCGACTCTTTCATCACCTCACCCAGCTTACCGGTCATCGTAAGTTTACCAGAGCCGGGCATACGAGTGGCTTCGATGAAGAGTAGGTCACCACCGGTCGGAGTCCAGGCGAGACCCGTCGCCACACCGGGCAGTTTGGTTCGCTCAGAAGCTTCGGGAAAATGCTTTGGCTGCCCCAAGAAGTCGTGAAGATTTTCGTCAAAGACTTCCGTGATGGTCTCATCACCTTTGGCCACACTCACAGCGATCTTACGACAAACGGTGCGAATCTCTCGCTCCAATTGACGCACACCCGCTTCGCGCGTATAGCTCTCAATAATGCCTTTCAAAGCACTGTCTTGCAGATCGATATGTTCATCTTTGAGACCGTGATCGGTCACTTGCTTGGGCAGCAAGTGATCAATAGCGATGTTCAACTTCTCCTGCCAGGTATAGCCGGAGAGTTCGATGATCTCCATCCGGTCACGCAAGGCAGGCTGAATGGGGTCCAGCTGATTGGCCGTGCAGATGAAGAAAACGTTGGACAGATCGTAAGAGATCTCCAGATAGTGATCGGAGAATGTTCCATTTTGCTCGGGGTCTAGC
>JALTMC010000014.1 GCA_027005175.1 Myxococcales bacterium | reverse complement strand
CGCAGAGTTGTTGCGTATCACAAAGGAGAAAAAGAGGCTTGTCGCGCTGCAAAGGCAAAAAGAGGAACAAGCTCGACGGGCTGAACAAAAGCGTCAGAAGATGCGACGTAGAGAAGAAGAGAAGCGACAGCAAAGGGAGGAGTTGAGAAAGGCTGAGTTGCTCAAGTTGGCCCAAAAGAGAAAACAAGAGGAACTGCAGAAGCGAGAGAAGGCCAGACTTCGCGAAGAACAAAAACGATTGCAGAGGGAAGAAAAGAAGCTTGCCCGGTTGCGTCGAGATGAGCAGACATCACAGGCTCAGCGACAAACGAAAGGAACATTGGAACGAGAGCGTCTCATCAAGCAAAAGAAGGAAGCCTTACAACGTATGCGATGGGTCCGGGTTCAGAGGAAAAAACAGTGGCTCCGTTGGAGGGAAAGAGCCTCCACCCGGTCCACCCAACGATACAGAAAGACAATGTCATCACTGCAGCGCAGCAGTCGCCTGTACAGTAGGCAACATCTTGCTTTCGAAAAAAAAGAATACAGGTGGTTGGCTGCCGTTCTTCAACGATTCCAACAACAAGGAGAGAGAGCAAGAAGGCGAGAAAGTAAGAGGTTGTACCGCAGGCTCGCGATACAAAGGCCAAGGTAACTTCGCAAGCAAGAGCAAAGGAGTTGGAGTCAAGACCGTATTTGGTGGTCTCGTCAAAGAGTCCGAAGCCGACGTAGCAAGCTTGCGATGTTGCGTCAACAACGAAGAAATGACATACTGCAACAGCAGGCATGGATGAGAAGACAACGACAGTTGTATGAGCAACGCGCTCGCAAGCAAGCGGAAGCGCAGAGACGCAAACAACGCAGCGTACAAAAGCCACCGACGTTGCTTGACATCTTCGACCAACTCGTCCCTCAGCCACGTAAGAAACCACCACCACGGCGATAGCTGTGCTCGAAGGAAAGTAGAATTATACGATGTGGGAACTCCGCTATTTTGTTGGCGGTCGAGATCTTCAGCGCTCTTTAGGAGAGCATCTGGTGGTGGGAGAAAGCTTTGCCTTTCTGCGACCCGGTTGGGCACAGTCTCCCTTAATCGCCTCGATCCTGAAAGCTGCTGACATTCAGGACGCTCCCGGAAAAGTGTTTCCCCTGTGGGGAGACGATGAACTCGAAATTCCCGGTGGGCTCCTCACTCAGCAGCCCGTACCGATGATGGGGTTTTGTAGCCTCTGGACCGATCGACAGCTCTACCGAGAAAACAGAGACCCAATCAAAGTCTTTATCTACACCCCTGATAGCGACCTGCCCGATTTGCGTGTCAGTATCTGGTGTGAAGGGAAGCTTTTAGACCGTCAACCTGTTGTTCTGGACAACTTTGGGCTGTGCCAGCTTGAACTCAACAACCTACCCGCCGGGCGTTATCGGTTGGTAGTGGGAGGAGACCAAGCAGAGACCTCCTTTACCATTGCCCACGCTCGTATTTGCACACTGTCGGGTCATTGGCTGCAATGCTATACCCGCCCCATCGATCAGCACCGTCATGTGCTGGTTTTTGTTCTCCAGCTTGAAAGCTTTGGCCAGCCCATTCAGGATGAGTTTCAAGTACAACTCTTTGATGATGGTCGCCCTCACGCGATCCCTGTGGGCTACCAAACTTGTCGCTCTGACGGTGGAGGACGAATCGCCGGAGAGTTGACCATGGAAGGCCATGGGCCATTTAGTATCGAAATTCAGTCTTTCATCGACCCTGCGAAGTGGAGCTTCATGGATGTTCCTCTAGAAGGAACAGAAGCTTCCCATCAAAGAGCCCAGTTAATCGGTCCTTTGGGTCCTATTCATACCTGGCAATGGGATCAGGGTAAAGGTGTGATGGGCCTTCAGATTGAAAAGCAGCAAACAGCCTCATCCACCCCAGTGATACTCGACCAGGTCATGGGCCATCACGCCGTTCTTCGCATACATGAACCCATCGAGTCTTGTACTGTCGTTGTACTGGACTTGGTTCGAGGAGAACAAGAGACGCTGCAATGGGAGAACCTCTACGAAGATCAAACCATCACTGTTCCTGTGCCATCCCCCATGGGAATCATCACAATCGGTGGCTTTGTTCATGGCATCCCCTGGGAAGGAT
>JALTMC010000013.1 GCA_027005175.1 Myxococcales bacterium | reverse complement strand
ACCTATTATGAAACATTTGACGAGTTTGTTGCGGCTATAGAAACCTGTTTGGAAGATCAAGATGTTATAACTCGCGGAATATACAAAAAATCAAATCGCTATTTGTCAACCCCATAAAAAGATGAAAAGGTATTTAAGAGAGAAGCAAGAATAGCAAAGAGCAGTGTCCCTACAAGCCAAATCTGTTTCAGATTTGCTGCGTGGTCAATCATCGCCCCAACGAAAAACCCTGCTCCAGCACCTACAACTGTTCTACCGAGTAGCTCCATAAAAGAACCTACAAATGGTGTACCGAAAATCCCCAATCCCATCATTGCTTCTTTGGGTCTTTCTACATGCTCAACGAATCCCATTCGATAACCCGCAATAGCTCCGATGATAAGACCAATAAAAATACCGATCAGCTCGTTCCCATAAGGGTATGGTATTTGAACTTTGTTGATGCCTATCAAAGTGCCGACAAGAAGTCCTCCAATCGCTCCACCAAGGAGTCCTCCAAGAACACTGTGTTGGAGTCTTTTCCGACTGTGACTATCATTATGATGTGAAGCCATACATCAATCCTTTATCAGGGAAAAAATGAAATTTATCATTAAAAGCAAGAGCATGGCAAGCGGATACAAATAGCAGCCCTGGAAAGACAAAAATGAGAACTAGATCTAGAGTCATCCATGAATCAAAAATTACAAGCATTAACAATGTCTTGTAAATATCCCGCAGTATTCAAAAGAACTTCTTGTTCAACCCTGTTTTCCAATATAATCGCTCAAGGAAATAGCAATATCTGGAAAACTTGCAATTAATTTTTTATCAGCAGTTACAAGTGGGATTCCCAAGTCTTGTGCAAGTACTACAAACTCACAATCATAAGATGTACAGCCACTACTTTCTACCAAAGTTAAAACTCGATAGGCTGGAATTTCATATTCATTCTCGCCAATCAATTTTTCCGCTTCATTTACAAATTCAATTGCGTCATCAAGACTCATCAAATTTTTGCGCATATATAGGGCGAATACGTTACAGAGTTCGCTCTTCCATAAAACAGGAGCAGCCCAATCTGAATCAATCCTTCGTATCTGTTCGGCTTCATCTGTGAAGTCTCCAGAGATCAAAAAATAAGCAAGTAAATTGGTATCAGATACAATCATGGCCGCCCTGTTTCAATTGCATTTACGAGTTCTTCATTGGTTAGATGGTAATGGGCTGTTTTCGCTCTAAGCTCTCGTGCTCTTTCAATTTCTTCTTCAACGGAACGTTTACGACTCATCAATGTCTTTTCGAGGCAAACAAGGATCTCACTGTTGATGCTCCTTCGGTTGATCTTAGCGGATGTTTTTAGATGCTCATAGAGTTCTGTTGGTATGTTCTTGACTGTAATAGATGGCATGACATGTACTCCTATCAAAATAGATAAATACCATTGTGGTATCGTTTCGCAACTTGTCAAGAAGAAGCGAGAAAAAACACCATAGAAATAGAATTGCCAAATGACAGAAGCACACGAACGATCACGGTAGGTAACAACTACCAAAGTTGTTGCCAATGTTTTTTCTACAAAGCTCTCTCACTTCTGCTTCATGCACTGACTCAGCAAACTGTGGAGAGAGTTCAACAACAGCATAGTCGGGAACATTTACCCCAAGAGCACGGGCAAGAATAGAACACATTAGCTCACACGCAAGCGAAGTCCCTTCATAGTGACTCTCCCCTATGGGAACACCGGGGTCCTTCAACTTTAAAACAACGGCCAATTCGTTATCATCTTCATCTACTGCCGCAATTAATCTTGGATTTGTATTCCCACCGACCATAACCTTTCGATATTCAATAGCAGATAACTGTAATGGAGGCTGCTACATTGTTTACACCTAGTAACAAACTGTAAAATATATACAACGAGCCAACTAGATGAACACATGATCAGCATAGTCATCCTGTCCATCTAATTCAAGTAGCAAAGAAGATAATAGTAAAATTGAAGTTCGTAAATGTCAATATTGAGTGAGTATCACCGAACAGTTAAGGTTCTTGCTGCGCGACGCTTCGGAGCCGTAGCAAGACTCATACGTACTGAATATGAAACAAAGGCTGGTGTTCGGCTTTCAGAAGAAACTGGGCAAGACTTCCACTGGGAGACTTTTTGTATTCTTCGTAATCTTGAAGGATCTCCCAGAGAAAGCGGGAGGGGTCTGCGGTGCGTAAGAGGCCACCTCGGCTCTGGGTCATCTGGCGAGAGCAGAGGAACAACCGATCTTTGGCGCGAGTCGCAGCCACATAAAAGAGGCGTCGCTCTTCTTCAGGTCCACCTTCTTCCTGAAGGGCCAAAAAGAAAGGAAAGCTACCTTCAATCAGATTGAGGCAAAACACAGTGTCCCACTCAAGGCCTTTGGCCTGATGTACAGTGGACAGGACGATGGCTTCATCATCGGCGGGAACCTCATCCTCAGAAGATGGGATCGCGTCAGTTTGTAGCATCATATCCGTAAGAAAACGACTCAGGCTTTTATAAGAAGAAGCAAATGCGGCAAACTCAACAATATCTTCGCCGCGTTTAACAGCATCTTGGAAGCTGTTCGTAAGGTAATCGTTATACTCTTGTTCAAAAAAGATACGGATCAACGTTCCAGGGTTCTTGAAGTTGTCGGGAATAAGAGCTTCTTCAAGCATACGAACCAGCCACTGTACAGACTTCCTGGCCTTGGAGCTGATCTTTTTAAGCCAGACCTTGTTGTCGAGAGCCTGGTAGTCAAACTCTTCCTCTTCCAGATGGCGAACAATTTTCTTAACAGTCGCGGGGCCGATGCCATTAAAAAGAGGCAGAATCCGCGACCAAGCCAAAAGATCTTTGGGATTAAAGAGGACTCGTAACCAGGCGATCACGTCCTTGACATGGGCCTGGTCAAAAAATCGCAAACCGGACCGAACGACAAAGGGAACACCCTGTTGTTGCAGAGCGATTTGAAGTTCGAGAGAATGACTGTGAATGCGATAAAGAACAGCCATATCATTGAGAGATCGACCTTCTCGTTGCAGTTGTGCGGCCTTCTTGGCCACCCAATGTGCTTCACGGATAGCATCTTCAGCCATCACCACTTCGGGAGTCACTCCCAGGTCTCTCATAGCCTCCAGTTTCTTGGGAAACTGGTTGATATTGTAGCCAATCACGCGATTACTCACGTCCAGGATCTGGGGTGTGCTGCGATAATTGTTGCGCAGATAAAAGGTCTGACACTTCTTATAACGATGAGGAAATTCAAGGATATGACGACAATCCGCCCCACGAAAGCGATAGATACTTTGTGCATCGTCGCCAACCACCGTCAAGTTGCCATGAGCCGATGCAAGTCGATCGATAATGGCGGCCTGTAGTGGATTGGTGTCTTGGTACTCATCCACAAGGATATGCTGAAAATAGTTTGCGTAACGCTCATGTAAATCATCAAAGTCAGACAAAAGCTTGTACCAATACTTCAACAGATCGTCGAAATCCATCCCATTGAGTTCTTGCTTTCGAAGATCATAGCCACGCATAACTTCACCGATTTCATCGGCGATTCCAGCAAATTTTTCAAAGCTGTGGAAAATAATGGATTCGACGGATTCACCCGTAGCGTGGGCTAACCCGAACAGGCCCCCCAAGGCTTTGCCTTTGGGAAAGCGATAGGTACTATTTTTCCCATAGCCCATATCTCGAATCACAGAGTCGATCAAATGGTTGCTATCATCTCGATCTAGGATTGTGAAGTTCTGCCCAAAGCCAAGGCGCTCAGCATGGCGACGTAAAAATCGATTGGCGATAGAGTGAAATGTGCCTCCCCACAGATGATCGATCGAGCGTTCGAGTAGAAACTCCACACGTCCGACCATCTCTCGGGCAGCCTTATTTGTGAAGGTACAAAGCAGGATACGCTCCACAGGAACACCCGAGTTAACAAGATGTGCGACACGATAGGTCAGTGTGCGTGTCTTTCCACTTCCAGCACCAGCGATAACAAGAATGGGGCCATCACCAGCCAGGACAACCTGACGCTGTTCTTCATTAAGGGAATTTTCAAGATCAAGTGGCATGGTAGGTTGGGCCTTGGAGAGAAGAAGCTTTATCCCACTTCACGATGCTCGGCCCCCTTCTCCTCACAGAGAAGAGAGAAAGACCCAGACCTTCGGTTGGGTCAACATTCGAAACACAAGGTTCGCAGCACCAGCAGAATGCCCTCTTCCCTCTCTTCATGGAGAGGGATGGTTTTGAGCGCTAGGCATTCGAAACCAGGGTGAGAGAGTTCCCTACTTTTGAACGCCAGGCATTCGAAACCAGGGTGAGAGAGTTCTCTACTTTTGAACGCCAGGCATTCGAAACCAGGGTGAGGAAGCTCCCTATTTCACGGAAGCTTTGAGGTAGTCCCGGTTCATCCGCGCGATATTGAGCACTGTGATATTTTTAGGACAGGCCGCTTCACACTCGAAGTGGTTGCTACAGCTACCAAAGCCTTCTTCGTCCATCTGTTTCACCATGCTCAGAACGCGGGAGTTGCGCTCGGGTTGGCCTTGCGGCATGCGTCCCAAATGGGACACTTTCGCAGAAACAAAGAGCATCGCTGAAGCATTCGGGCAGGCAGCCACACAAGCAGCACAGCCAATACACTCTGCCGAAGCGAAGGCCTGGTCTGCTTCTTCTTTGCCGAGAGGCAAGGAATTGGCATCTGGTGCACTTCCTGTGTTGACAGAGATAAATCCGCCCGCTTGAATGATTCGGTCAAAGGCACCACGATCGACCACGAGGTCTTTGAGGATGGGAAATGCATTGGCTCTGTATGGCTCAACAAAGATCGTGTCACCATCACGGAACCTGCGCATATGAAGTTGACAGGTAGTGGTCCCTGACTCGGGGCCATGAGGTCGTCCATTGATCACCATAGAGCAAGCTCCACAGATACCTTCACGACAGTCATGGTCAAAGGCGATAGGATCTTCGCCTTCCAACGTCAACTTATCATTGAGGATATCGAGCACCTCCAAGAAAGACATGTCAGTGGTAACGTCCTCAACCTCGTAGGTTACGATACGACCTACATCGTTGGGGTTGTCTTGTCGCCAAACTCTCAATGTCAGATTCATTACTTGTAACTCCTTGTCGAGAGTTCGACATTTTCGAACACAAGCTCTTCTTTGTTTCGGATCGGTGTACTATCGACGTCACCGGGATATTCCCAGGCAGCGACGTGGGCGAAGTTCTCGTCGTCACGCACAGCTTCGCCTTCTTCAGACTGCCAGCCATCCACACGCAAGTGAGCCCCACACGACTCTCGTCGCGCCAGCGCATCCCGTACCAAAAGCTCACCGTATTCGAGATAATCAGCGACACGACCAGCTTTTTCAAGAGACTCGTTAATATTCTCGTTCACACCGCCAACCTTCACATCATCCCAAAACTCCTTGCGAAGTGCGGGGATGAGTTCAAGGGCTTTCTTCAAACCTTCCTCATCACGGGCGATACCACAGTATTCCCACATAATCTTACCAAGACGGCGATGGAAGTCATCCACAGTCCTTGAGCCATTGTTGGTGAGAAGATGCTCGATCTGGCCGCGAACATTTTCCTCTGCCGCTTGAAACGCAGGATGATCGGTTGTGACATCATCTTTAAGGTCCGCACCGGCGAGGTAGCCACCGATCGTCATGGGCAAGACAAAGTAGCCGTCTGATAGCCCCTGCATCAAAGCAGAAGCACCAAGGCGATTTGCGCCATGGTCAGAGAAGTTGGCTTCCCCCAAGCAGAACAAGCCAGGAATGGTTGTCATAAGGTTGTAATCGACCCAGGTCCCACCCATCGTGTAGTGAACAGCCGGGTAGATTCGCAGGGGTCGGGTGTAGGGATCTTCGTCGGTAATTTTTTGGTACATCTGTAACAAGTTACCGTACTTCTGGGAGATCGCTTCCCGACCTATGCGTTTTTGAGCATCCAGAAGATCTAGGTAAACCCCCAACCCTGTGGGTCCGACACCATGGCCTGCATCGCAGACATCTTTGGAGCTACGAGAGGCAACATCGCGAGGAGCGAGGTTACCGAAGCTCGGATACCTGCGCTCCATAAAGTAATCGCGCTCATCCTCAGGGATCTCGTTCGGATGACGGGTATCACCTTTTTTCTTTGGAACCCACATCCGACCGTCGTTTCGCAACGACTCCGACATCAGTGTCAGTTTGGACTGATGGTCCCCCGACACAGGGATGCAGGTGGGATGAATTTGAACGTAGCAGGGGTTCGCAAAACAAGCACCATGCTTGTAAGCTCGCCAAGAAGCGGAGACATTGCTGTTCATTCCTGTGGTGGACAGATAATAGACATTGCTATATCCGCCGGAAGCCATCACCACAGCATCCCCCAGCCATCGTTCGATTTTGCCGGTCACCAAGTTACGAGTGATCACACCACGAGCTTTGCCATCGATGAGCACAAAATCGAGAATCTCTGTGCGTGAATGCATACGAACTTTGCCAGCAGCGATCTGACGAGATAACGCCTGATACGCACCCAAGAGGAGCTGCTGACCGGTTTGTCCACGTGCATAAAAGGTTCGAGACACCTGTGCGCCACCAAACGATCGGTTGGTCAACAGACCACCGTATTCACGAGCAAATGGAACACCTTGCGCCACACACTGGTCGATGATGTTGTTGCTGATTTGTGCAAGTCGATACACATTGGCTTCGCGAGCACGAAAGTCACCACCTTTAATGGTGTCATAAAACAGCCGGTAGACGGAGTCACCGTCGTTTTGGTAGTTCTTCGCTGCATTGATACCACCCTGTGCCGCGATACTGTGAGCACGCCGGGGGCTATCTTGAAAGCAAAACGAGTCGACATTGTATCCAAGCTCAGCCATGGTAGCAGCGGCGGAAGCTCCCGCCAGTCCTGTACCGATGACCAACACATTGAAGTGTCGTTTGTTTGCGGGGTTAACAAGTTTGAGATCAAAGCGATATCTATCCCACTTCTGCTCAAGAGCACCTGATGGGACTTTGGAATCCAATTTCATAGTTACTCGCCTCTACTATTTGATGATTCCGAGCAGAACACCAATGGGAACAGAGAGAAATCCAAGGAACAGAACAACACTGATCACAGGGCCTGCCTGTTTCCAGAGAGCTTGGTACTTACCATTGTTCCAGCCCATCGTCTGAAAGAAGCTTGACACACCATGACTTAGATGCATGGCAAGGAGAACCTGTGCGAACACATAAAACCCAGTCACGATCGGATGCTGGAACCCAAGAAGAGCCATCCGGTAGGCGTCGTGGTGTCCTGCAGCAGTCTTCAGCAAGAAGTGATCAGGCTGAATAAAGCCAATGGTGAAGTGCAACAAGTGGTAGATCAAGAATGCCAGTACAATCGCACCACTCCAGATCATGGTGCGTGACGCATAACTTGACGCAGAATGATGTTGGTTCGCCACATAGCCAACAGGGCGTGCAGCACTGTTGAGTGCAGTCAGCCGAACCGCCGACCAGATATGCAAACCAATGATCAACAGCAGCCCACCACGCATCAACCAAATCAACTTACCAAACATCACATCGTGTTTGAGAAAGTAGGCATATGCGTTGAAGGTGTCAGCTCCTAGAAACATCTGGAGGTTTCCGGCCATGTGCAAAAACAACCAAACCAACATCAGGATGCCGGAAATTGCCATAACGAATTTGGCACCGACAGAGGAGTTCATAAATCGACTCAATCCGCTCACCGAGATTTCCCCTATAGTATGGGACAGATCAACGTTTTGTTCCACCCCTGTGAAACAAACAGTCAAAAGCAAAGGACTATCTGAAGTGGATATGTGGCCATCCAGCTCTGGTGATGATTGGTCGTGGAGAAATACTTTGTGCAGGATGGTCTGACATCAACGCAATTCATTCGCCCATGTACTCTATGCGAATGGCCTTATCAGACCGGCAATAAGAACTACCACTCTACGCCACTGGAGTCAAGCAACTCGCGCTATTTTTCTCACAACCCCCCCAACACATGCAACCAACTCTTGACAGGTTTGCAACAAGCCTATAAAACCTCAACGTCGAAACGAATATTAAGAGAAAGAACACCCCCCAGCATGGGAATTCATCCCCATGGGTCGTGTGGTTGGCGAAAGCCAATTATCGCCATTGGTCTTCACCCTCTTTATGACCCCTCGCCATAAATGACAAGGCTAGAAATCCAAAGGAGATATTGCCTGGGTATAAGCCCGCAAGGCCAGGCTAAACACGGTAAATGGGGTATATGACCCCTCGCACTGAAGTACGAGGCTGGAAAGCCAAAGAAGATATTGTCTGGGTATAAGCCCGCAAGGCCGGGCTAGACACGGTAAATTGGGATACTGAATTTTCACTCTCTTTGCCACAGTATCAATACATCTAGTTTTGCAGTCCGCATCGAACTTTCACCTGGACTATATCTTCTTTTGCTTACCAGCATGGGGATTCATCCCCATGGGTCGTGTGGTTGCCGAAGGCCGATTGTCCCCATTGGTCTTCACCCTCTTTATGACCCCTCGCACTGAAGTACGAGG
>JALTMC010000012.1 GCA_027005175.1 Myxococcales bacterium | reverse complement strand
GACCAGTTCGCAAACGTTTTGTTTCGGAACATCGACTTTCTCGTGAGCAAGCATTTTGGTTATGCCGTGCGATTCTCGCTCATTATAAGTTGGACCCCAACGCGGATGAGAGCTTGCTCAACTCCAACGGAGTGAACAGTCGATCCCACAAAAATGACCGGTTTAAGCGCGGAAGAGACTGGGTGATTCACCCGGTGGGGTATGACTTAGATGAGATGTGGTACGGGACTGAAAAGTCAGGATTTCGGGAAGCGGCAGCTTCTTTGGTGTCTATGCCTATCTCTCGGACTGTCTCTATCCCTGAGGAGTATCGCACCTATTCCACGTATGGGCTGGTGAACGAACACAAGATGAATATCGCTGTGTATCATGTCACGGAAGTTATCGCGACCTCTATGGATGAAGGCTTTCTCAAGTATGTCCTGGATTGCTTTGCTCGGCTGCAAGACGATGCCAAAGAAACTCCAGAGTATGATCCGAAGTTAGGCTGAGTTGTTGCAACAGTGAGCCTAAGTTGCGAGATTCAGAGTATGATTCGAAGTTAGGCTGAGTTGTGGGAGCAATGAGCCTAAGTTCCAAGAGCGTTTGATAGGGCAAAGTGAGGTATGATGCGACAAAGTCAAATTAGTAGGGCTAGAGGTATTCTGGCTGGTTTGTGTATTCTTTCTGTTTTGTTACTGCCTGTGACAGTTTCGATGGCTGCTGGGAAAAAACCGTCCAAGACTCGTTTGAAGAAACCATCTAAGACTCGTTTGAAGAAACCATCCAAGATAAGTGCCTCACCTTTGAGAAGTCTCTCTTGGAGGATGTTGGAGGATGTGTTTCACACGGGGACCTCTTTGGTACGGGAGTTGTTGATTGGTTCTAGCAAACAGTCACTCCGGTCTTTGGATGTACGTACTCGTTTGCAATGGAATGCTAGCTCATTGGGTCGTTTTGCGAAAGCCTACCAGTATTATATTCAGAAGCTATCAGAAGCATTTCCTGGGAGAGCCGCGATTTGGACGAAGTGGTCTCGCCGGACTCGTCAGATGATCGTGGTGGCGAAGTTGCTGCGTGAGTCTGCCTTGGAGGGGAAAAAGAAGGCAGGCCTGGATGCTGCTGTCACAACTCTATCAAAGTGGAAGAATCGTTCTCTTGGCTCTGCTCCCTCCACACTGCGAGGCAAAAGAGCAAAGTTGGTGTTGAATGCCATTTCTGGCTTGAGCACAGGTATTGAATTTACAAGTTTTTATCGCTTACAGCAGATCGCAGCACATCTCAAAACAAAGCCTGGTGATCTATCATCGCTTCGCGGTTTCCTTGGTTCTGTCAAACGCTATCGTCGGTTCTTTCGGAGGTTGCACAAAGCAAAATCAGAGAAATGGATGGGTTTGTTTGTGTATCATTCGGAGCTTTTGTTTCGTTCCACGGTTTATCTCGGACGTTCATCGATGGCAAAAGGTACAAAAAAAATCGTATATACGAAGAGATACAAGCGTTATGTTGGTATGTTGGAAGCGAGTTTGAAAAAAGCAAATCAGTCCTTTGCCAAGTTTTGGCGAAAGGCAAAGTAGAGTAAGCTGCACCTCACTGTCGGGGACTGCCTCAGCACACCGTTTTGCCAAGTTTTGGCGAAAGGCAAAGGAGAGTAAGTGCTCAAAGGAACGGTATTTGATGACGCAAGGCAGAGAAATCCAGAAGAAGAGGGGCTTGGTGCAAAGAGTGAGTGCTCAAAGGAACGGTATTTGATGGCGCAACGACGGAAAGGGCGAGGGTCTTCCCGAGGATCTCGTGGAAAAGAGGCGAAGCGGGATCGGAGAAAATGGCGAGAAGGCACAGTCCTCTCTGTATTGGGTAAGGGGTATTATGTCCAGGTTGTGGGTGAACCGGAACAGTGGTTTTGTCGGGTACGAGGGCGATTGTTTTTGGGAGAAGGTATCACTTGGCCTGTGGTAGGTGATCGTGTGTGGGTGGAGGCTCGCAGTGAAGAGAAGAAGGGGATTATCTGCGAGATCGTTCCTCGTCGGTCGGTGCTGGCGCGTCTTGCCCCAGAGACAAGACATCAGCAGGTGCTTGCCTCGAATCTCGACCGAGTGTTGATCTGTATGGCCATCAAAGATCCCCCATTTCGCCCCGGTTTAATCGATCGTTATCTTGTCTCTTGCGAAGCTCTCAACCTCGATGCAACGATTGTTGTGAATAAAGTTGATCTTGCGACAGAGGATGAGATCCATTCTGCCGTGGCAGAGTTTCAGTCTATTGGCTATGGGGCGGTCTTTACGTCAGCAGAAGAAAATCGTGGGATTGATGAACTTCGCTCTTTACTGATGGGACAAACGTCTGTGCTTACTGGTCCTAGTGGTGCGGGAAAATCGTCTTTGGTCAACCGTATCTGCCCCGGTATCGACTTGAAGACCGGAAGCGTGAATGAAGTGACAGGGAGAGGAAGGCATACCACAACTGCATCCCGTTTGATTGATGTGGGTGGGGGCTTTCTTGTGGATACTCCCGGTATTCGAGAGTTCTCTCTCTGGGGGATCACACAAGACAACCTTGCGGAGTGCTTTGTCGATCTGCGTCCTTTCTTAAACCAGTGTCGCTTTCGTGATTGCAAGCATAGGGTTGAACCTGATTGTCTGGTTCAAGACGCTGTCACACAGGGCGAGATCTCACCTCGTCGCTTTCAGAGTTACAAGGATCTTTTTGTAGAGTTGTCTGATGGTGTTGAGGTAGCCAACGAGGATTAAAGTAAGATCGTCGCTTTCAGAGCTACAAGGATCTTTTTGTAGAGTTGTCTGATGGTGTTGAGGTAGCCAACGAGGATTAAAGTAAGATCGTCGCTTTCAGAGTTACAAGGATCTTTTTGTAGAGTTGTCTGATGGTGTTGAGGTAGCCAACGAGGATTAAAGTAAGATCGCCGCTTTCAGAGCTACAAGGATCTTTTTGTAGAGTTGTCTGATGGTGTTGAGGTAGCCAAAGAGGGCTGAAGTATGTTCAACAGATTGTCTCAGGTGTCCGTTTGGGTAGTTTTTTTCTTTTTGTTGCTCGCCGGACTTCTTAGCCCCGGCTGCAACTGCGGTGTTCCTGTGGGTGAGGGAGATGCAGGTGTTGAACTTTTTGGCTCAGGCGGTGACAAAGCTGGCGTCGAGAATCTCTCCGAGCCTCTTGTTGAGATCCCTCAAGACTCTTCCCCAGACTCAAAGGATTCAAAGGACTCAAAGGGAGCGCAGAGGGAAGCTCTCTCTCCAGATACCAACGAATCTTCCACAGAAATTCCAATTCCAGAGCAAGCTGAAGTTCTCGCAGAGGCAGGTGTTGAGAGAGAAGCGGGAGTGACAGAACAGCCTGCTGATCTACCGCCTCCAGGACCTCGTTTTCATTTCCGGGTCAAAACACCTGTGGAAGATACTGTTCCTCCCAAACTACTTAAAGTTACTTTTCGACCGGCCACCGTAAAGGCTGGTGAGTGGTTGAGGATCTCGATCTCGGTGGGACCCGATCTCTCTGAAGTCACAAATGCACAGATCACCATCAGTGGCCCAAAAAATAAGCATTCGCTTTATGTTGATACAACATACCATCCTTCGAAGAAGCTGTTTCAGGCAGTTGTACGGATTCCCAAAGGCTCTGAAGGGGGTGTCTGGTATGGTCAGAGGTTGACTTTGTTGGATGGGGCTCGTCGTCCTTCTGTATATACTTCTCAACAAGCTCCCCTCAAAGGTGCCACCTTTACTGTGGCCTCTTCCAATCCCGATCTTACAGGTCCAACATTAACGAAGATAAGCCTGGATGCCAAACAAGTTAACGTTGGAGAGAGTTTAGGGTTTTCGTTGGAAGCTTCCGATTCAGGGGTGGGGCTCAGCTCTCTGGATGTTGAAGTACAGCCCGACAAAGGTGGTCCTCGAGTGACAAGTCGAGTCCTTTATCATCCTGTCAGGAAGGTCTTTGTGGGCTTGTTGCGATTTCCTGCTTCTGCCCCTCCTGGAAAGTGGAAGGTTACTCGGGTTGACCTCTCGGATAAACTTGGAAATAGAAGTTTTCTCTCTTCCACAGATACTTTGTTGAAAAACCTTGTATTTACTGTGGTGGCAAACGGTACTCCTCCTTCGAAAGATACCAAAGCTCCAGAGGTTGTCGCTGCCTGGCTTGAACCCTCCCATGTGGAGGCAGGTCAAGCCGTACGAGTGATGGTCTCTGGTAAGGATAACCAGTCAGGTATTCAGAGGGCTCAGGTCACCTTCTCCAACCCTGTGGGGCAGATCCGGTTTCAGTACAATCTTCGTCTCAACGCTGCCACTGGGCTTTGGGAAGGTTCTGGCAATGTACCTTCTTATTCTCGCAATGGCCTGTGGCGTCTTGCGATGATTCAACTTACCGATTATGCCGGAAATACCAAAACCGTGACGAAGGACGAACTCTACATCAAGACTCCGTTTCTCACGTTGCAAGAGCGCAACAAACGCCTCACTCATTTGGCTTTTTCTGTGCAGGAGATCGCTACAACCGATCGTAAACCTCCAAAGATCAAAGGTGTGAATCTGGCTCCCGGTTCTGTCAAAGCGGGAGGTTCGATCCGTGTATATGCCCGGATAGAGGATCCTGGTGGAAGCGGTGTTAGCTCTGCATCTTGTACATTTACCGGTCCTTTGGGGCGTGCGACACAAAGACAAGCCATCTTAACTCTCAACTCAGACACTGGCTTCTTTGAGGGAACGCTGTCATTTTTGGCGTCTACCCCTCCCGGTGATTGGTGGGTGTCCGGCTGTTTTCTCCAGGATAAGTCCAGAAACTCCTCTCCTGTTGCAGGATGGGCATTGACAAAATTACCCAAGCTCGACATCTCTAGAGCAACAACAAAGGCTTCGCTAGACCCGTTTGTTGTGAAGGTTACTTCGAGTGGGCAGACCCCCTCTGTGGATACGACTCCTCCTGTGATGAAGTCATTTCATCTTGCACCAGGTCTCTACACAAGCACTGGACGTGCGCGATTCTTTGCAAAAGTGGAGGACCGGAATGGTAGTGGGGTCGCCAGCGGCTCTTGTCGGTTTGTTGCGGCAAATGGTATTGGCTTGGGCTTCAACAAACTTAAGAGCTTATCTGCTTTTATGAGTTACAATCCCGCCACTGGATTTTGGGAGTCACAGTTTCATATTCCCCGTGAGGCTGTTCGTGGAGAGTGGTGGATTCAATCTTGTTCCTGGCGTGACAACGCAGGCAATCTCGTCGATGTCGGAGCTCCAGAGTTGGCAGCAATGCCCGCGTTGTCTCTGGCTCATATCGATATCACACCTTCCAAAGACCATCGTACCTTTCGTATTGTTTCCAGTACTAACCCAGATACAAAGGCTCCTGTGGTTGTGTCTGTGAATCTATCACCACAAAAGCGAAAGGCCGGTGAATCTCTGCGTGTCTATTTGAAGGCAACAGACAATCAGGGCGTTGCGGCAGCATTTTGCTCGATTAAACCATCTCTGATGGAGCCACCATTCTCTGCTTATGGTGCGGCCCGTTTGTCATGGAATCCAGCCAACTCTCTTTGGGAAGGGAACTTCACTATCCCTTTAAAAACACGAACAGGTTGGTGGAGTCTTTCGGGTTGTCAGGTCGTTGACCGTCGTGGCAACCGGTGGGACCAGGGACCTGATGGGATCAGGAAACTGCCGAAACTGGATATTCGCAGCATTCTCAATGCGACCCTTACCAAACGCACATCGATTCTTGTGACAAATACAATCCCGCGAGACAAAGATGCCCCCACAGCGTCCAAAGTCAAGTGGTTGCCTTCCACGCAGGTTAAGGCCGGTAATCCCGTGTTATTAGAGGTTACAGCCACAGACAAAGGGTTGGGGCTGTTACGGGTAGAGGCTGTCGTCAAAAGCCCCACAGGGAAACAACAAAGATTTGTTAATCTTCCTTACAATATCGCAACAAAGAAATGGGAGGGGGTGGTCACCTTTCCTACTGATGCTGAAAAAGGAAAGTGGGTTGTTGTTAAAGTTGATCTGTATGATAAAGCGGGAAATATTAAATACTATAAGGCATCCCATGCATTGTTGGTGCCCACACAGATCCAGGTTGTGGGTGGTGTACCCAAAAAAGACCAAAAGCCTCCCGAGGTGAAAGCATTGCGTGCTAGTAAAAGTGTGGTGCTGGCTGGAGAGTCAGTACGTTGGGTTGCTACAATTACAGATGATCTCTCTGGCGTTGATGAGGCAACGGTTCAGCTTGTTTCACCCAAGAAGGGCCTGATTGCTTCGGGACAGCTCTATTGGAACCCCGCCACTGGCAAGTGGGAAGGGGAGACCCTCTTACCGAAGAATGGAGAAGATGGGTCTTGGAAAGTCAGTACCATGACAGCTCGTGATAAAGCGGGAAGATTTACCTCTCTCGACGCATCCAGTTCGATCCTTCAAGGGCTGTCTGTGACAGTTCGAAACACTCCCGTACAACAAGATACCGAGCCTCCTGTGATCAAGAGTATCTCCATCTCACCCAATGGAATCAAAGCAGGTGAGTCTATCCTTGTGAGCGCCGAAGTGACCGATAACTTATCCGGAGTTGCTACTGTCTCTGTGCGGGTTGAAAGTCAAAACAAAGAGAGACTGTTCTTTCTCTCCTTACAATGGAATCCTGCAACCCGACGATACGAGGCTGTTCTGAAAGTTGCAGCAGGTGACCCCGGCGGAACATGGTTAATCACTTCTATCACATTGAATGATAAAGCCGGAAATTCCCGCTTTATCAAAAAAGGTAGTGCTTTCCTTCCTTAATTCCCCTTTCTCATTGGCACAGAAATGCTACATGTGAAAGGCACTCTTTACGAGA
Organism: Myxococcales bacterium; assembly: GCA_027005175.1. Classification (GTDB taxonomy): domain Bacteria; phylum Myxococcota_C; class UBA6777; order UBA6777; family UBA6777; genus M3003. The sequence continues at coordinate 1,758 of JALTMC010000012.1, read as the reverse complement.
CTAAGTGTTTTTTCTGATGACATATTATGTAAACTCTACTCACTTAAAGATCTTACTTAAAATCATAGATAGATGAGGATGCGTTAAGATGACGTTTGAAGATTGGATGAGTGCTTTGTGTGGGGAGGAGAAGGGTTTTTTTTCTGCGATTTGTCAGGAAGCTACAAGAGAGGATGTTGATCGTGGTGAAGTAAGTCGTAAGTTACAGAGTTTGTTGGAGCAAACTTTGGTAGAAGATGAACAATCCCAGATAGGACCTTTGGTTGGTGCCTTTTGGCAAAAATTTGGCAAGTCAAAACAGAGAAGCTTTTTCTCTGATGAGGCTCCCTTTGACTTTCTTCACTTGGCTTCGATTTTACCGTATCCTTTGGGCTTTCGGTGGCGTTTCTTCTTACGTGAGTTGGAGAGGTTTGAACAGGGACGTGGCTCCTCTAACTTTGCATTTCTTGTCGCATCGTTAAATGGTCTTGTGGCTCGATTTCTTGCGGTACTTTGTGTCTCTCAGTACATCGAACAAGCGCAGGTTTGTGATGCGAAGATCAATCGGATGCTTGTGGATAAGATGCGGACTCCTTCGGATGGGACATGGAAACAACTTATCGATGTTTTGCTCCGTGAATTTGGAGACGATAAGCGAACTCCCTTGATCCGTCGAATTCGTGCAGCCATGTTGCAGAAGCTTTCTTTTTCGAAGTCTCGAAAAGGATTGGCTCCTCTCACAGCAATGCAAGACCTTGTAACGTTTCGGAATGAACTCTTGCACGGTACTCGGCGACATGATGATGCCTATGTGGCGCTTGCTGTCGAACGTTTGAAACTTATCTTTCGCTCCCTTGTTTTTTTGGAGCATGACAGCTTAGTGACGTTAGAGGAAGAGGGAGCCTGGGTATGTAGAGGTTCACAGGTTCAATGGTCTGATGAGTGTTCTTCATGGAAAGAAAAGATTCGGCTTCGTGTCGAACAGAGTACCCAGAGCACCGTATTCGAACGTGAGCACGATGAGATCCCAGCGGGTCGAAATGACCTTTATTGGATGACTTCTGTTGGGGGTGAGCCTGCATTGCGGTGTTGGCCCTTGTTATATCTTCATCGCTGGAATGATGGTAGCAATGGCCTTGATGTATACTTCTTCAATGGCTGGGACCGTCACGAAGCAGAGTATCTCTCCTATCATGATACACAACCTCGAAATACGAAAGAGCTGGAAATCTCGTGGACACGGTTCATGCAGTATTGGAGAAATATTCCTGTTCTACCTGTTTCTTCGAATGCCAAGAGCGAGCTTTATGGTATCACTGATTCTCCTTTGCCTGGACTGTCACAAGAGGAGGTGAGTACATTTCTTTCCAGTGTATGTCATCATCAGGATGTTTCTGCCAGAACGTTACAGGCCGTGTGGGACATTGCAACACAAGGTAAGGAGCATGTTTCTGTTGAGGCTGATGAGGCTGATCCATTTGTCTTGCGATTTCTTGCTGAGGCTGCGAAGGACAGAGCTATCGATCTTCAACGCCCTGAGACGATCCCTCTCAGCCTCGATGAACTCTTTGAACACTTTTGGTATCAGTTGCCGACAAAACATGATTATTTTGTTCATCGGCTGTTGGGCATGTTGTCTATCATGCCTGAATTCGGCAATGATCAGATGTTTGCTGACTTGTTTCAAACAACATGTACCGATGTTTGGGGCGGGGAGTCGATAACCCCCTTTGTTGTTGCGGAACGTCGTCGCCCCATCAATAAGTTTCTTGTTTTTGA
>JALTMC010000011.1 GCA_027005175.1 Myxococcales bacterium | reverse complement strand
CCCCAAAGGATCACCCAAAAAAAGCAGCTTGAACATACAGTTCTCGATGTATCTCACGACGCAGGGCTCGTTCGATAACGTCATCTTATCGGGGTCTGAGCCAGAAGTCCTCAATGAATCTCACTGTGCAGGAATCGTTCGATAACGTCACCTTGCCGGGGTCTGAGCCAGAGGTAGCTGAGAAATGCCGTGATCAGGAAGAAGAGACCCAACCACAAGCCAGAGGAACGAAGTAAATCGACACACTGTTTGGCGAGAATGGCCGCCCAACTATTGGAAGAAAAAGAACCTGAGGATGCGATGGCCTGACCATTACCCACAAAGGCTTCTAAGAATGCTCCAGCGACAGAAGAGACAAAGGAAAAACCCGAAGCGATCTTGGTGAGAGTTTGTGTACGTACAACACAAGGAAGTGGGATCGCATCGCGACAAGTACCTTCATGCCAAATTTCAACGCGAGCGGAGCGTCGAAAGTCCCCTTCCGCTTGTGGAGCAACCCAGAAAGTAACATCGATTTTGGGACGCCGGACATCGATGATAGCCTCCGGAGGTGAGATCATACAGCCTGGTAAAACAGGCACCAGACGAACATAAGGGGAACTCTCTTTGATCTCCAGCACCTTATCACTTTCAACTTGCTGAACATTCGCAATATCCGGTATTTTGATATACATCTCAGCTTCGATAATACTGACAAGAAGAGGAAAGACTTTCCCTGGATTCATCTGAGAAAAGTGTCTCACCACTCCCTTTCGGCGCAAGACCTTAACCTGATCTTGCTGGGTCACTTTTTGTTGATGTTGAAGGAGTTCGTCCTCCCGCAACATCATCGGTCCAACAGGGGGAACTTCCAGCGGAAATGTCGGCTTCTCACCTGTAGAGAGGCTCTGACGCCTCCGAAAAGCCCCCGTATTCGAAGCCGATTCATCCGGATAAAAAACGGGCGCGGAGCCTGTCTGTCGATCGGCTGCAACAGGTGCCCCACCCAAGCGAGAATCAATGGACTCATCGATGCTGTCATACCCACCGCGATAGCTGTTATGGTCAACACTCGATGTTGGTGGTGTAGGCCCTGCTGGTGACGAACCACTTGCTCCCAGACCCCCACCAACAGATGAACCCATCGGTGGCATCGCAGGAGAAGACATCGAAGGAAGTGACGCAGGAGGAGGTGGTGCAGGAGGAGCGGTATTCATAGGCGAAGAAGCTGCCACCGGTGTTTGTATGTTTTGTTGTGGAACCGCAGTCAACTCTTTTTTGGACAGGGGGAGCAATCCTCCACCCGCAGGTGGAACTCTACTGGAAGATAACTCGTTGGGAGATTGAAACAATAGTTTCTCCGAAGATCCTGCCAAAGCAGAGCCTTCTGGAGGTGAGAGCCAGTCTACAGCCGGTGAACCACTACCACCCGATCCATCGTCGGAGAACGAAGTTTGATCGTTATAGAGATCGTCCTCAACGCTAGGAACAGAGATTAAAGAAGCATCCGCCACGCCTTGTGCGCTCCAGGCTCCTCGCCCAAGGATGTCTCGCAACTGTTCTCGCACGGTTTGTGAGTCTTTGAGACGATACTCTGGATTGGGCTGCATCAAATCCTCCAACAACACGCGCATTCCTGACTCCAAGGATGCTTGTTGGAACGCAGGAGAGTACCCACTGCGGATCATCTCCAAAGTGTTGAGAGCGGTGTCTGCCAAAAAAGCATCTTGTCCCGTGAGGGTCTCAAACAAGAGTGTTCCGAGAGTAAAGTAGGCGCTGGCTTTGGTTTGAGGCCAGCCTTCGACTTCTTCTGGAGAGAGATAACGCGAGTTGGATCCGGTAAAATCAGGTTGGGTACGCAGCACTGCGATGCTATCATTTTTGGGCAGTAGCAGATAACGAAATGCAAAAGGTCGTTGTCGTACAAAGATCTGCTCTGGTCGAAGATCCAGCACCAGCCCCCAGTCGTTGGCCCACTCAATAAAGGCCACCAATTCAGAAAAGACATACAGAATCTCACCGGGTGCAAGCTGACCACGAAGTTCATACAGCGGTTTCGCGTTGGGCAGATGAGACAGCGCAACAAACAACCGCCCTTCCCGCCCCTCCCAAAACTCCGCGACACTTAACAAA
>JALTMC010000010.1:2479-8577 GCA_027005175.1 Myxococcales bacterium | reverse complement strand
ACCATGAATTACCTCCTTTGGTGTGCAAGTCTACGCAGGTTCCTCGTGGGGCTGCCCCCCCCACTCTGAGGAAGAAAAACCCGACGAAAGTCGGCTCAACCCTTTGGTTTGCCCTGAAGAACAAGTTGTTCGGAGTGCGCTTTAGCGTACTTGTTCTCCTCAGAGTGGGACTTGAGTCCCACGGATATAAAGGATATTTCGCTATGTCCATTTCTTTTACAGGCTACCAAGTTACCGTTTAGAGCTCTTCTCGACACAGAACAAACCAGTTGTTCAACGATGTATTTCCCCGATAAGCTGCGCCGATTGAGACATGATGAGAAACACGCCTCATAAAATCGAGGGTTTTGTTGTAGACAAACATCTGAAGTCCTTTGCTGTTGGGTACAACATTGGGCCAATGGGATGGCACTTTGCCTTGAGGGACCTTGTGGTAGTTTACCACCACATGCCCCTTTTGACTCCAGTTTGGGTTTCCCTCTGTCGGCTCGATCACAAAGTAACCAGGGCCAATGACTCGTCGTGCAGGGCTTTCGTTATAGCCAAAGATCTTGAAAGGCTCATCAGTCGAACGACAAAAGCGCTTTTGAAAGCGTCGAAACTTGGGAAGCAATGGCAGCGTATTTTTTCCAAAATGAATCACCTCCTGCAGATTGGGGTGCTCTACCGGTACAAAGAAATCAAGGGTCAAAGGCTCAGCCCCTTCGACCAACTCGAACAGTTTCTTTTGGTCTCTTCGCTTAAGTTGGTCCACATCACGAACTCGTTCGGGATGAGACAAACCATCCAGATAGGCAGCAATTTCTTGAAAATGACTACCTACTTCTATCAATGTCGCCAGGGACATATTTTACTCCCGAGAATGAATAGTGTTTGAGCGTTCATACACCCCAAAGCAACCGAAGGTCAACCTCATCCTATAAAAAGCATCTTGACACAAATGGATTCAGGTAGTGAATAGAACCTGGAACATGGAACGATCCCAAACGTAGAACACAGAATGGCGGAGGATTGAACCGACGCCTCTAGCAAGGAGAAAGCTGATGGAGGAACGTTACAATCATCAGGAGATTGAAGAACGTTGGCAAAAAAGATGGGTTGAGAAGAATGTCTTCGCCGCTGACCGGGTCGATGGTGAAAAGTTCTACATCCTTGAGATGTTCCCCTATCCTTCCGGAAACTTACACATGGGGCACATCTCCAACTATTCCATCGGTGATGTGATCGCTCGCTACAAACGCCTTTGTGGAATGAATGTCATGCATCCGATAGGGTGGGATTCTTTGGGCCTCCCTGCAGAAGTCGCTGCGATTCAGGACGGCATTCACCCACGAGAACGAACGTTTCAAAACATTGAGTCTGTCAAAAAGCAGATGATTCGAATGGGTTTCTCCTACGACTGGGACCGTGAGTTTGCGACAGCAAGCCCGGAATATTACCGCTGGAACCAATGGTTCTTTAATCAGATGTACAAGAGGGGTCTGGTGTATCAGCGGAAATCTTGGGTCAACTGGAGCCCTGGTTTGAAAACGGTTCTGGCCAACGAGCAGGTTGTGGACGGAAAATGTTGGCGCACAGGTGTTGAAGTCGAACAACGGCAGATCCCCGAATGGGCCTTTAAAATCACCGATTATGCACAAGAGTTGCTTGATGAGTTGGACAATTTAACGGAATGGCCCGATCGTATCACGATCGCCCAACGGAACTGGATTGGCCGCTCGACCGGCGCAGAAGTCAATTTTAAGGTCGATGGAAGAGACCTTGAGATCCCCATCTACACCACACGAATCGATACCATCTACGGATGTACTTACATGGTGTTGGCTCCTGAGCATGAGCTGTCGATGGAGCTGACGGAAGAGTCTCGAAAAGAGGAAGTCTCTGCGTTTATCGCTCGAATGAAACGCACCAGTAAGATGGAACGAACGGCGGAGGGTGGGGTCAAAGAAGGCATGTTCACGGGAAGCTATGCCATCAATCCCTATAATGGCAAAAAAGTCCCCATCTGGCTGGCAAACTTTGTACTTGCAGAGTACGGAACGGGTGCGGTCATGAGCGTCCCAGCCCATGACCAACGCGACTATGAGTTTGCACGCAAATACAAGCTCGACATCAAATCTGTCATTCGCCCCCCCAACTGGAAAGAATTTAATGACAACACCCTCGAAGAGGCGTTTACGGAGTACGGTGTACTCTACAACTCCGGTGACTACAGCGGTCAGACCTCGGAAGAGGCCCGGCAGAACATGGCAGCCGATGCTGAAAAAGCAGGGTTTGGCAAAGCCACAGTCAACTTTCGATTGCGAGACTGGGGCTTCAGTCGCCAACGTTACTGGGGAACTCCAATCCCTGTAAAATACTGTGAAAATGGAGATGTTCACCTCGTACCCGAGGCGGAGCTGCCTGTTCTTCTCCCGGAGAAAGCGATCCTGGAAGGGGAAGGCATGACTCCCTTGGGAAGGGATCCCGAGTTCACCAACACCACATGCGATGCTTGTGAAGGCGGAAAAGCTACCCGTGAAACGGAAACCATGGACACCTTCGTGGACTCCGCTTGGTACTATGCCAGATTTGTCTCTCCTCATGACGATACCCAACCCTTTGACACCGAAGCTGCCAACAAATGGTTGCCTGTCGATGTTTATGTGGGAGGCCCTGAACACGCTGTGATGCATCTGCTGTACTTCCGTTTCTGGCACAAAGTCATGCGTGATCTTGGGATGGTCACAGTGGATGAACCCGTGAAGAAGCTGATCACACAGGGGATGGTCGTTGATTGGAGTTACCAGGACCTGGAAACCAACGAGTACTTCTGGCCTAAAGACGTGGTTTGGGATGAAGAGGCCAAAGGACCTTCGATCTTACCTCCCGGCAAGAAAGGCCAACCCAAAAGTCCAAAGACAGGAAACCCACTGTCTGTACAACTCGAAAAGATGGGCAAGTCCAAACGCAATGGAGTATCTCCCGATGAGATGTCTCAGACCTATGGTGCTGACACCATGCGATTGTTTGTCTTGTTTGCTTCACCACCCACAAAGGACGTGGAGTGGTCCGAAACAGGTGTCAAAGGATGCTTCCGCTTTGTCACAAGATTGTGGCGTTTGTTTCAACAAAACCTCGAAACCATCAAAGCAACAGAGCCATTCCTGGGATTGGCCAACGGTCAGATGCCCGATGATGCAGAAGCCCGTATCAAGGCATTGTCCGGTGCTTCCAAAGACTTTTGTAGAGAACTCCACAACACGATCAAGCGTGTGACAGATGATATGGAAGTCCGATACCAGTTCAACACAGCCATCGCCGCCTTAATGGAGCTGTTGAATGCCATGTACAAGCTCAAACTCGATACTGATGAGCATATGCCTGGCTTGTTCCGTGATGCCTGTGAAGCCATGACTTTGATGCTTGCACCATTCGCTCCACACCTGGCAGAAGAGCTGTGGGCAGAACTCGGTCACGAAACGATGATCGCAGACAACGGTCGTTGGCCGAAATTCCACGAAGCTGCCCTGAAACAAGACCTGATTACCATGGTGATTCAGATCAATGGAAAAGTTCGAGGTCGTATCCAAGTCTCTCCCGACATGGAGAAAAACAGTATCTTGGAGATAGCCAAAGAAGCAGAATTCCTCCAAAGTCACCTTGAGGGCAAAACCATTGTTCGCGAGATCGTGGTCCCCGGTCGCCTCGTCAATTTTGTAGCCAAATAAGAAAACCTTACAGAAAGAACCTGTAAAGCCCAATGGCTTATATTGCTTGTCAACTCTGACCAAGAACTCTCCCACAAGCCTTGTCAACTCTGACCAAGAACTCTCCCACAAGCCTTGTCAACTCTGACCAAGAACTCTCCCCTTTACAACCCTCACCAAGAGATATAGAGTGTGGGGGATCACTCTAGTTCTCTTTCCTTACCTCATTCAAGCTCAATAGACAAATAGAGAAGAAAAATACAGGGAGGTCTTGCAGTGGAAGCCAATTCCATTCGCATATTGTTTGTAGATGACTCAGAGGATGACGTGCTCCTCACGTTGCTTGAGCTACGCCATGCTTATAAGAATCCGACCTTTGCACGAGTAGAAACAGCTGAAAGAATGCAACAGGAGCTTGAGGCAAACAACTGGGACTTGATCATCATTGACCATTGCATGCCGAGATTTTCATCGACAGAAGCCCTTGAACTCCTGAACAAACTCAGGTTGGAGATCCCGACCTTTATCATATCTGGAGAGATTGACGAAGATATCGCAGCAGAGGCCATGCGAAATGGGGCTCGCGATTACCTGATGAAGAACAATCTCAAGCGATTGCTTCCCGCTGTAGAGCGAGAGTTGAAAGAAGCCAGAGATCGCAAAGCGCACCAACTGATCGAAACTCGTCTGGAGCAACTCAAAACTTGTGACGCACTGACAGGTCTGTTGAATCGTCGGTCGCTGGAAGGCCATATCAACAAGGCACTCAAAGAGGTAGGTCAAGTTGATAAATCATTTGTTCTTATAACCTTAGACATAGACCAATTCAAGCGAATCAATGATGTATGTGGACACTTTGCGGGAGATAAATTGCTGCAGGAGTTGGCTGCTCTCTTAAGTCATCAGCTGCGAGAGACGGACCACTTAGCTCGCCTGGGAGGAGATGAGTTTGGCTTGCTCCTCAACTCATGCTCCATAACAGATGCGAAGGCCATAGCCCAAAAGATGCTACTCGCAGTGCGAGAGTTTCGCTTTGAACACGAAGCACAATTTCACCACCTGAGTATCAGCATTGGACTGGTTGAGATCCACAATCCAAGTTGGACAGTAGAGGATACCCTCGGACATTCTCTGCTGGCCTGTCATGCTGCCAAAGAAAGGGGGCGCAACCGGATCGAGATCTACAATCAGAATGATCCAGAGACCAGCCGATTACGAGGTGAGATGCATTGGGTCCCCCGTCTCCAACAAGCCCTCGAAGAGAATCGATTTCTTCTTTACCAACAAGAGATCATCCATTTGCAAGACCCCAAGACTCCGCCCCACCAAGAAATACTACTTCGCTTACTCGATGAAGAAGGTCAACTGGTTTACCCTGATATTTTTATCTCCGCAGCAGAACGCTACAACCTCATGACAAGTATAGACCAGTGGGTCATTGAACACGTGCTGCTCCATGTACAACAACAACAACAAACACAAAAAGATATTGGAATCTTTTTCATCAACTTATCGGGCTGCTCCCTCAGCGACGAAAACTTCTTCAGCTTTGTTCGCAACCAACTACAACAGCATCAAATTCAACCCTATTCGGTTTGCTTTGAAATCACGGAGACAGCAGCAATTAGCAACCTGTCTCAAACAACAAAATTAATAGAAAAACTGAAAGAACAGCATTGCTATTTTGCCCTGGACGATTTTGGCTCAGGACTCAGTTCTTTCGCTTATCTCAAAGCACTGCCTGTGGACTTTCTGAAAATCGATGGAGAGTTTGTAAAAAATATCGTATCAAATCAGTATGACTGTGCTATTGTAGAGGCTTTCCAACACATCAGCAAGACATTTGGATTGAAAACCATTGCAGAGTTTGTGGAAACAGCAGAAGTCAAGGAAAAACTGTGGGACATTGGCGTCCACCTGGCCCAGGGATATGGGATCAGTAGACCAAGACCGTTGGAACCCCCTCAATCTCCTCCTCCTTCGAGTTCTCCACCTTTGTGACAGCCAGAAACGATAAAAAGCCGACACCTCTCTGAAGGAAGGCAACAAAAAAGACAAAAAACACCATGAGTCTCCTGGATCAAAGCATGAATACCACCCCCTCCATAGACAGAGAACCAATCACAGCACCAACTTCGACAAAGCAAGCACCTCCTCGTCCAACCCCCCCGCCTCTTGTAAAGAAGAGTAGGATGGAGGAAGACCTCGATGCATTGCTCTTCTCAATCTCTCACGATCTGCGTGCCCCCTTGCGAGCCATTCAAGGTTTCAGTCAGGCTCTTCTTGAAGATTGCTTTGATGCTCTCCCTCCTGACGGAAAAAACTACGCTCAACGAATCGTCAAAGCTTCCAGTCAAATGAACCTCCAGATCGAAGGTCTCACTCGACTGTATCGCCTGACCCAAAAAG
>JALTMC010000010.1:0-2469 GCA_027005175.1 Myxococcales bacterium | reverse complement strand
GTCCATCTTCAAACCCTCAATCTCACAGAGATAACCCATTCTATTTTGGAGAAATTCCAAAAGCAGAGGCACTCGAACCACACCTGGAACATAGAAAAAGATATGACTGTACGAGGGGATGCAGTGCTACTACATCAGGCTCTCTATCATATGCTTGACAATGCTTGGAAGTTCTCATCCCTTTGCACACAGCCCCACATAGAGATCGGACAACAAAAACAAAAGGGTCAAACCCTGCAATTTATTCGCGACAATGGCGTGGGATACAATGAAGAATACAAAGAAAAGCTATTTTTGTTGTTTCAACGCTTACACTCCAAACAAGAATTTGAGGGGTTAGGGATAGGTCTCGCCACAGCCCATCGGATCATAACAATGCACAACGGTCAGATTTGGGGAGAAAGCAAACCCAATCAAGGAGCGACCTTCTTTTTCAGACTGGAAGGACAATAAACATGGATGACAAAATCGTTCTCATTGTGGAAGACAATCCTGATGATGAGTTGTTAATGTTACGCTCTCTCAGGAAGTCAAACATTGCCAACCCGATCGTGGTCGTAAGGGATGGTGCAGAGGCTCTCGACTATCTGTTTGGAACAGGTAACTACGAAGGCCAGGACAACACGAAAACAACACAAGTGATTCTGTTGGACTTGAGTCTCCCCAAACTTAGCGGACACGAAGTTCTCAGACAAATGAGAGCAGACCCTCGCACGCAAAAAATTCCAGTAGTCATTCTGACTTCATCCGATGAACACAACGACATCAAAGAAAGCTACGACCTTGGCGCAAATGCTTATGTACAAAAGCCCATAAAGTTTGAAGACTTTGCTGAAGCAGTCAAGTACCTCGGTCTGTTTTGGGTAGTGCTCAACATCCCACCTGAAGAATAGGGTCCGTCCAAAAATAAAGTCGTTGATTTGCGCTTCGATTCGCCGCCCTGGCAAGGCTCTCCGACGAGAGAATAGTTTGCTATTCCGAGGAGGTGGAACGCAGCCAGGGTAAATGAAGTGGAGATGCAAACTGTATAGGTTATTTTTCCTAGACGTCACCCTCTTGTAAAACTTACACAAGATTGGAAACAAGCTCCCATCCGTTGTAGACTTGACGCCACAACGAAGTTTACCTTTGGATGCAAGTCGCTTCAGGCTTTGTATCCTCTCTGCGTCCACACTCCCCAGAACTCGGAGTGAACGTTGTCAGAAAGACCGTTCACTTCTCCCTTGTATTCTTCTGTTTTGAAATGATCTTATGCGTCAGAAGAGCCAGAAAGAGAAGAATTCTGTACGCAGCAGCCAAGGGTAAAGTAGAAAGTCGCACCAACACCTTCCTCCCCTTCCGCCCAAACCTTTCCCTTATGGCGCGAAACAATTCGTTCGACGGTGGCCAAACCAATTCCGGTTCCTTCAAACTCTCTCTGACTGTGCAAACGCTGGAAAGGTTTAAACAATCGATCAGAAAAAGATTCATTAAAGCCCACCCCATTGTCACGGATAAAATAAACGGCCTGCTCTGCTTCGTGAAAGCAACCAAATTCAATCTCTGACTGGGACTGCTTCGCAGAGTACTTCCAGGCATTAGCAAGCAAGTTATCCAACAAGACATGAAGCAGTTGCGGATCTCCAAAGACATGAATATCCGAAGCGATATGGAAGACAACAGCCCGCTCTGGCTGTGACTGTATCAACTCCTGAGTAACGAGTTCAACCATCTCGCTCAAACACACAGCCTGGCAAGACAAACCGCTCCGAGTAATTCGTGATAATTTTAATAAGTCATGGATCAAGTCTCCCATCCTTTGTGTGGCCACTCGAATTCGACGCAAATAATCTTGCCCACCGAATTCTAGATTTTGAGAGTAATCTTCCAAAAGAAGTTGACTATACCCATCGATGGCTCGTAAAGGTGCTCTTAGATCATGCGATACAGAAGAAGAGAACGCTTCCAATTCTCTGTTTGTTTCTTCCAACAAGGAAGTCCGTTCTTCTACCCGCTGCTCCAGCTCGGCATTGAGTTGTTGAAGCTCTTCTTGCGCCTTCCGACGTTGGGTGATATCAAGAAGAATCGCTAGAAATGCGGACTTCCCCCCAACGGACAAAAGTTGAACATGTGCTTCTATCGGATACAAGGAGCCATCTTTACGCTGATGGATCGTGGAAAACTCCAACGTCCTCACCTCCCCACTTCGAAGCGGCTCAAGCAAGGCAGAGAAGGACTCCTCAGAGAACTCAGGTTTTAAGTCCAGTGGAGTAAGAGCCAGAAGTTCGTCCTGCGTATATCCAAGGTTGTCCAACGCACCTCGGTTCACTTCGATAAAGTGTAGGTCCTCCGCATCAAAAGCATAGATCTCATTCAAAGACTCCTCTAAAATCCGGCCCAACCAGTTTTTCGTTTCTTCGGTCTCGATTCGTTTCGTAATATCACGAGAGACCCAAAGGACCATCGATTTCTCACCAGGGAGTTCGGGGA
>JALTMC010000009.1 GCA_027005175.1 Myxococcales bacterium | reverse complement strand
TCTTGAACCCCGGCGTACTCTCGAAGGTGCTCTTCTTGAGCCCCGGCGTACTCTCGAAGGTGCTCTTCTTGAACCCTGATGTACCGTGGAGGATGTTTTCCCATGTGGGACAACACGAGCAACAACGGGACGATTTGTTATTTTTGTGTTGCTTTTCGTTTGCATCCGTGGAGTCGTATGCCGCAACTCTGGTTGTTTGTGTCCACTTGTTGTTTGTGAATTTCGTGGTTGTACAATTTGTATGCTAACTTTACCACTCCATACAGCCAGCCAGCCTCCTCCCCCACCAATGAGCAAGACCAAAAGCACCCACATCCATGCTTTGGAAGAGGGTTGGGGTGGTGGATGTGATACCATCACAAGACCAGATCCCTCAGGGGGTTGTGTCACAGCCGAGGCGATAGAAGTCTCTACCGAAGGAATACGATGAGAGGCAACATCAGCTCGGGTGGGTTCGTCTTGCTCGGGTTCTTGAGGCAAAACAGAGGTGGACTGCCCAACAGGGCCGATCCAACTCGACGAACCGCTTGCCCCTTCAGCAAAGGGCGAAGCAGCAGGAGTAGGCGAAGAGTAAGGTGCTGTGGGTGTTGGCACCTGAGGCCCCACACCCACAGGTGCGCCAAGCGAAGATTGCCCGGCGACACCGGGGTGAGTTGCGCTAGGATGAAAAGCCCCTGTTCCGGCAGGCCAGGAAGGGATGGGAGTTCCAGAGAGATGCTCGGGGGGACTTGAAGCGGCATACGCCTGTTGTAAGGATGCCTCCGATAAGATCCGATAACTTCCACGCGACAGATTTAACAGATCTTGCGTTGTGACAGGTTCTGAAAACTCTCCAGCCACCGCCCGTGCTTTTTCTTCCGGGAAAATACCTTCCAAGAAGCCTGCCAATTCAGGAGGTCCATAGAATTTTTGATGGGAAGCAAGATAGGCATTGATGGCCTGTTGTACCTCACCAGCATTTTGGTAACGCTCATCAACATTGCGCTCTAACATCTTCATCAGAATCGCTTCCAGTTCCGCTGGATAATCGGGATAAAAATGAGTGGGAGATGGTATCGGACCCTTTAATAGAGCCTGAATCGTCTCGGGCTCTGTTTTCCGACGAAACAGTCGGCGATTGGTGGTCAGTTCATACAGCACAACTCCCAAGGAGAAGACGTCGGAGCGACCATCAAGGTCACAGCCATTGACCTGCTCTGGAGACATATAGCTGAGACGACCTTTGAGCACCCCAACTTCTGTTTCACGCTCCTGACTCCGAGCCTTGGCGACACCGAAGTCAACAATTTTCACCTGCCCTTCGTAAGACAGAATAATATTGTTTGGACTGATATCTCGATGAACCAAATGCAAGAGTTGGTTGTTTTCGTCTGTGGCTTTGTGAACATGGTCTAGACCGGCAGCGACCTGGGCAAAGATAGCCGCAATCCGATCGTAGGGAGGAGGGGAAGTCTCTCCAAGTTGACGATACAGCTTGCGAGTAATTTCACGTAGATTTTGACCCGTAATATACTCCATGGCCATGTAATAAATGCCATCGATACTCCCGATATCAAAGATTTGGACGACATTGGGGTGGTTGAGATGAGCCGCCAATCGGGCTTCACTCAAGAACATCGAGATAAAGTCTTGGTCTTGTGCAAGATAAGGCAAGACGCACTTAATCACGACCGTTTTGCTGAAACCACCAACACCTTTTTGCCGGGCGACAAACAACTCAGCCATACCGCCAACAGCCAGCTTCGCCATCAATCGATAGCGACCAAAAGGTAAGCCTTCTTGCTGGATTTGTTGTTCAAAAGACAGCGCGTCCAATGTTCCCGTCTCCCATGCCAATTCAAAGAAAATCAAGGTATAGGAAGGCTATCAACGCCCTCACCAACTGTCAAGCACGATGAAAGGGCGGGACATCCCAAATCCCTTCCAAGCAACACTTCAATCGTTCACCACCTGGGCCCTTCCTGAAAGCACCATTGGACTTTTTCAGACTTGATTTGTGTTTACTGTTGAGACGAGCCTGAGCCTCAACATCCAACAACAACTTCACCTTTCTTTTGGACTGTCGCAAATTCGCAATGACTCCACGAAATCTCACCATCCTACCCATCCACGAATAC
>JALTMC010000008.1 GCA_027005175.1 Myxococcales bacterium | reverse complement strand
GCCTACGAACCTATCGAATCCATCCATCTGTAGGGGGAGAACGTCAATTTTTGAGTGTGACGTGTTCGTAGAGGTTTCGCTTTCTTATGACCAACATTCCTACGTTTTGCTTTACTTCCTTGCTCCATCCCACTACAAATCAAGTCTGCCCGTTTCTTGTATGTGTTTCAGGATTAAGTTACAGATCTGCGTGGGTGGAATAGAGCGACCTGAGAGTAGATCGGAGCGTTGGGTGAGAAGGAGAGGTCCTTCTTCTGGACTTTGGGGGAGGAGTCCGTGAGAACCTTTGACGAGGTTGGCGTTGAGGGGAATCACATCCATCAGGTATCGGAAACCTAGAGATTTTTGTGCGAGCCGGTAAGCCACTCGGAGCATGGGAGCAGAGAGTTGAGGGTCAACAAATAGCTCGACTGGGTCATAACCTGGTTTGCGGTGTATGTCGACAGTTCGGGCAAAATCGGGTGCTTTTGAATCGTCAAGCCAGTAATAATAGGTAAACCAGGCGTTGGGCTTTGCCAGAACAACAAAGTCTCCTGCGCGTGGGTGTGCGAGTCCGTGTCGGGCTTTTCCTTTCTCGTCCAATATCTCTCCGATACCATCTGTGCTCTCGAGAATCGTACGGACTTTTTTTCGGTCGCTTTCGCTGTTGATGTAAATGTGAGCTACCTGATGGTCTGCGACTGCAAATGCCTTACAAGTTCCTGGATCGAGAAGCTCCAAACCCAGTTCTTCACGAATACTAATCAAACCGTTTTCTCGGAATATTCGATTTAAATGAATTGGCTGATTCACATTGGTGATGCCATATTCAGAGAGGAATACTATCTGCACATTTTGGTTGTGATAGAAGTCGATGAGTTGGCCACAGACCGCGTCGATTTCTTTGAGGTCCCTCTGTATGTTGGGATGTTTGGGTCCTAGGCGTTGGAGGTTATAGTCAAGGTGGGGAAGATAGATGAATGACAGATCTGGCTCTTGGTGTTGATGGGTCCAGATGGCCGAATCAGCGATCCATTGACTGGAGCGAATGGTTGTTTTGGGACCCCAAAACTGAAAGAGTGGAAAGGCTCCTAGTTCTTTTTGAATGATAGAACGGGTGTCCATAGGCCAGGTGTAAATATCTGGGTACTTTCGTCCATCCGCAGGATACATCGGTCGTGGTGTGATTGCATAATCGACTGACGAGTACATGTTGTACCACCAGAATAAATTGGCTGTGGTGAGTTCAGGGTGTTGCTCCTTGGCTATTTCCCAAACCTTGGGAGCTTGTACCAACTTATTCGACTGACGCCAAAAGTGAATCTCGCACATATCGCGAAAGTACCAGCCATTTCCAACAACACCATGCTCGGTAGGTAGCTTGCCTGTGAGATAGGTCGATTGTGCTGTGCAAGTTACAGCAGGAAGGACTCCGTCGATGGTTGCGAGTACTCCTTTTTCGATAAACTGGTTGAGGTGTGGGGTCGAATCTCCTAGCAATGACGGAGTTAATCCCACAACATTAACAATCACTGTCTTGTTCATAAGGGCGCTCAAGTTCCTTTGATCGTTCGCTGAAAGAAAAGAGTAGATCCAAAACAACTCCAAGCTATCAGCAGCCACCACGTTGTGCCAGTGTTGGTGAGGAGTATACCATCGAACAAAGAGATCCCTGCGATGAGGTAACCTACGGCGCGTCCAATGTTACGATGTTTCTCTCCATATACAAACTTCAGGCTGTATGTTGTCCAACATGTGTACAACAATACTGCGACAATCATCCAAGTAGAAGTATGAAATACAAGATAATAAATAGCTGGAAGAAAGGGCAGACTTGCCGGAAGATAGGATGAAAGCTGATTGGTGTTTTCACTGCGTGCGATCCAAGTCAGTGACGAGATATACAAGACCATCCAGCCTGCTGCGATCCACAGTTGTGGTGTGGTTGAGGAAGCAAAGGCGAGAAAGGCTATCACATACACTGTACCACGACAGGCTCCCATGACTACTGGGCTGAACGGGTTCTTCTTATGCCAGATGTCGTACAGGACAATCAGTCCAAAAAGAGCCACTCCTGCAACAAGTACGTTGTGACCCCAAGGCCACAACAAGCCAAGTCCTGCCGCAAATAACATAGCTACAATAAAGGTAGCTTCCGCAACGGATACGACCCCACTTGGAATCGGACGTTCTGGTCGCTCTTTACGATCGATCTCTCTATCGCAAATATCATTGAAAAACATTCCTGCTGTATAGAACATAAAGACTGCGAGTATGATACTCGGAAGCCGGATGTCTGGAGAGAGTGGCATGGCAAGTGCAGAGCCCACCAACACATTACTCACCAGTGTTGGAGCGTTTGAAATTCTTGCCAGTGATAAATAAGCTTTGAGTTTGGTCATGAGTCTACGTTCTACGTTCCATGTTCTACATTCTGAGATGTTGTAACACCCATTCATATTCACGTGCAATGGATTCATTGAGGGGTCGTTTGAGGGCAGGGGGGAGGACCTCCCATGTGTAGGTCTCAATTTCAAAGTGCTGGGATGTCGGCATGGTTTGAGCCAACTCAAAGAGGGAGAGTATGCCATCCTGTGTAGAGTCGAATGATGCAAAGGAATCCAGAAAGATTGGGACATGGAAATGAATACGCCATTCAGCTGCGACTTTGGAGTCGAATTGTTCGATAGCTTCCGGTAGATCGGGATACTGTTTAAATGTTCCATCGAGGTTTCTTTGTACGACTTGATGGAGATAGGTTGACTCTGCAAAAGGGAGCAAGGCTTCTATCTGTGTTGCAGGAGCTTGGGTTGCAGAAAAATCAATCTTGAGAGCTGAGCTGATTTGTACTTTTCCTACGGATATTCCAGCATTCTGATAGCGCTGCATGACTTCGCTTGGAGCTTCGTAGACTACGGCAACATGACAGGTGTCATAGCATAAGCGAAGATGACGTAGAATGCACTCGCAAGCTCTTTCTTTTGAACATCCAAGAAGGTTTGCAAGTTGCAAGCTCCCTCTTTGCAGCAGCCATTCTTCAAAGAAGGTCACGGCCTCTGTGCTGGTCTCCAAAACACCGTCAGGTTCGGGTTCGATATCGATATGGATGAGTTTTCCATGTTCTTGATAGATATGTACCATGTGAGCCGTTAATTCGATGAGTTGGGTCGTGAATCGTTGCCATGTTGCATCATCATTTCGATCGATCCAGGGTTTGTAAGAGAGCGGGCTGGTTGAGATACCACCTTCAACACCTGGTGGAAGTACGTGAGTTAAGATGTCAATGAGGCGTTGGGTATAGGAAAACCGCTCATAGGTTAACCAGTCTGGTTCATGAACCTTTGCTTTCACCGCCTGACGATGAAATGGACCGTATGGAAAACCGTTGAGGGTAAAGACATACAAACCACTCTCCTGAAGCCAGACCTGAAAGTCTCTCAGGTTCTCTTTCTGTTGGAGAGTCTGGCTTTCTTTATGAGACAAGCGGAGGCCCAAGCCAAACGGTGTATCTGGAGCAAACTGCTTCTTGAGGGGGAGGGCGTAAGCCTGGAGATTCTCAAACACCGCCTTCCACCCATTGGCTGGATGGATGTTGGTGCAATAAGTCAGGTGGATCGGATTGGGGTGAGATAAAAGCATGGGTTTATCGTTGTTTGTTCTCTATCTTACATTTGGGTGATTGTTCGAGGAAGCGTTTTGGGTTTTCGAAGATGATGCGGTTTACGGTGTCTTCGGTGTGCCCACGGTGTTTCATTTCGAGTCCGAGTCGGGGGACTGCGGTGGGTAGGCTGGGACCCCAGTCGCAGGCGGAGTTTGCACAGATTCGCTCTGAACCATACATCTCTATCATATCGATGGCGCGGGCGGGTGAGGTTTTACTTACGGGGTATAAGGTGATGCCTGCCCAGAAGCCTTTGTCGAGAATCATGCGTATGGTGTGTTCTTCTGCGTGGTCTACAAGGACTCGCTATGGTTGTATTCGGCTATCGGATGCCAGGGCATCTACGATATGTTGGGTGCCTTTGAATTTGTCTTCGAGGTGGGGAGTGTGTATCAAAATCATCTGATCGTGCTCGACCGCCATATCGACATGCTCCAAGAAGGTGTCCATTTCATTGCGTGTGACGCGATTGAGTCCGATCTCTCCGATACCCAGGACTGTGGGGCGATCAAGGTAGGTTGGAATGATCTGAAGAACTTCTTTGGTGAGGGCTCGATCTTCTCCTTCTTTGGGGTTGAGACACAGCCAGGTATAGTGCTGGATCCCATATGGCTTGGCGCGTGCGGGTTCAAAGGAGGTGATGTGTTCGAAGTAATCAACAAATGCATCAGCGGAGAAGCGGTCATACCCTGACCAGAAGGCTGGCTCTGACAAAGCAACACATCCTGTGAGTGCTAATGAATCGTAATCATCGGTGGTTCGTGACACCATATGAACATGCGGGTCTATGTATTTCATTGGTTGACCTTCTCCCCTTTGTGGGGTGATGCGCCTTCTGCATGTTGTTGGTCCCGTTCATCGAGCAGATCGACGCGGGGGTCGCTGAGAATCATCTGTATCGCCAAGGTGCGATCTCTCTCATCAGAGCTCAATACTTGCAATGCCTTAAGAAAGGCGTCGTATCGAAAGTCATCTCCGATATCTTGTGCGCTGGCTCGATCCATACGGTCGAGAAATGCAGCGATCGATAAGATCTGGGCGCGATACTCCATGAAGTATCGCTCCATCAGTTGTTGTTGTGTGAGAGGGCAGGTCCCCTCATGTCCTTCCGGCATAACCATGCCTCCTTTTCAACACGGTGATGCTTTTTTTATGAGAGCTTCACCGAAGTTTATGAACTTTCAGTACAACGATGCCTTCTTTTCAATGTGGTGATGCTTTTTTATGAGAGCTTCACCGAAGTTTATGAACTTTCAGTACAACGATGCCTTCTTTTCAATGTGGTGATGCTTTTTTATGAGAGCTTCACCGAAGTTTATGAACTTTCAGTACAACGATGCCTTCTTTTCAATGTGGTGATGCTTTTTTTCATGAGAGCTTCATCGATTTCATGAACTTCTATACCACGGCCAATTTCTTCCAACAACATCACCGTGAGTTGTCCTCCCAGGTGTTCGCGAAATTCGTCCAGGCCACGAAACAAACAATCGGGATGGTTACGCTCCGCCAAGTGAGATTCTAGCTCTGGGACAAAGAGAGCAAAGCCGAGTTCTGAGAGGACATGGATGATACGTTCCCACGATGATTGTGGCAGTTTACCCAACAGGTGAGAATAGGTTGCATCCAGTGCCAAGCCAATAGCAACAGCTTCTCCATGTCGGATACGATAGTTTGAGAGTTGTTCTAACTTGTGTGCAGACCAGTGACCAAAATCAAGAGGGCGAGATGAACCCATCTCGAAGGGATCTCCTGAGGTTGCGATATGGTGGAGGTGAAGTTGTGCACCGCGCTCGATGACACGACTCATGATTGTGAGGTTACGTGAGGTGAGAGGCTCACATAGAGACTCGATTGTTGCAAAGAAGGAGGCGTCTTGGAGGAGGGCAACTTTTATACATTCAGAGACACCACTGCGCCAGTCTCTATTGTCGAGTGTTGTGAGTAGGTCTAGGTCGCACAACACGGCAAAGGGTGCTGTGAAGGTGCCAAGGAAGTTTTTCTTTCCAAAGGCATTGATGCTATTTTTGACTGACAGAGCGGCGTCACATTGGGCTAGCACAGTGCTGGGAACTCGGATTAAGCGAATGCCACGATGTGCTGTTGCAGCGGCATATCCGACCATATCGATCAAAGCACCACCACCAACTACAAGGATATAAGAGTGTCGATCCATGGCAAAGTCATGAACTGCCCGGTGTAAGTGAGAGACCCTCTCTGTGTCATTTTTACAGGCTTCTCCCCCTGCCATGATCCAAGGCTTTCGCACCAATGTTACTTTTTCCTGATGGGGCAGCCAATAGGACTCCATCTCTGCACATAATGTTGGATGAAGCCTGGCAACCTCTGCATCTACGATGCAAAGAAGCTTCTTGGGTGATAGCTCCTTTGTCTGTTTTAACAGAGAACTTAACAATAGATGTCCCGATTTAAATAGCCCATGTGTAAAATGTACAGGGTATTTAAACGTAACAGGTACGATTTGTGAGATAGGAGAGAGTTGGCTCTTTCTCTTCCGTGTTTCGGTCTCCTTGTGCAAGCCGCTCTCCTTTGTTGTGGCAGGTGTCTGTGCGCTCAGGTTGTTACAAGTCGTTTGTTCGACGAACTAAGATAGCTCCTCTAAGAGGAGCTATCTTAGTTACAATAAGCGTGAAAATAGTGGCATCAGGTGCATCCTAAGAGCACGAGTTTGTAGAGTTATGGACAGCGGGGGTCCGAGTTTTGGATACTTTCGATCACGGCGGGGCTTAGGGGAAGAGGGTCACAGCCATGGCCTGTGGCACAAATCAAGTCCCATTTTGATGCAGCCTTGCTATGGCAATTGTAGCAGCTACCGCCAAATCCATTCTTTACTTCTGCTCCGCCTCGTGCGGCGATCGTTGTGCCTTTTTTATCGACCTTGAGAAAGAAGAATTCCCAGTCATTGGTTTTGGGACTCCATCCTTTCTTGCGTTTGACCATCGCTTCTTGAGGCACGAGTTGAATGATTGTTCCTGGTGGAAAGGTGCCACCTGTTTTGGAATTTGCGACTTGCAAGGCTTGTTTGGCAAAGCCCAGTCTGTTGGTGATGCGATAGCGATTGACCTTGGCCCACTTGAGAATACAGCCAAAGTCTTCTGCTTTCATCACCAAATCCTGATCTGGTGACGTGCTCGGTTTCTCTGTTTGTCCTGCATCAACTCCTGACGGTTCTGCCTTGGCTTGCTCCTTCGCAGGTTCTGTCTTTCCTTGCTCTTGGGCTATCTCTCCTACGACTTCCCTATTTGTTTTTGCTTCTGTTGTGTTCTCCTCTTGCCCGGCAGGGGTTGTGGAACAACCGTATCCGTATGCTAGAGAGAAAGCGAGGCAACCCAAACCCAACCAAAGAGTCATACGTTGGGGAAACAAAGCTCGTGAGGAATACTGTGTACACTTATGGTCGTTGCTCATGACAAAAATACCTCCTTATGCAATCATTGATGTCGGGTTGAACCTATCACGAACAAAGACAAGATAGGAAACTCGATGAACTGGTAGAAGCTTTGAATCGGATTATCGGGTAGAAGGTTTGGAGTTGGATGATCCGGCTGAAGGTTCGGATTGAATGATCCGGCTGAACTGTTTCAGCCCAATTGAGCCGTCCTTTTCTCATTAGGCGGACGCATACTAACATACTTTGTCATAATTGACTAGACTTATTGATAGATTCGGGAGGTGAGTGCCTACTTTTTCGGTGGTGAGTGCCAATCAAGTCTGGAGATAGGATACTACTCTTTTGTTTCCTTTGTCCGTTCAAACAGAACGGTCACGACACGTTGGTTGTCCATCTTATAGATGGTGAAGGTTCCCTCCGCAATGTGGACGACATCTCCTGTGTCTGGGATACTTTGGATCTCTTTGATTAGATATCCTGCAAGGGTTTGGCAGTGGGAGGTATCACCGAGCGTCACTCCCAAAGCGTCTTCTAAGTCATCAATGGGAAATAAGCCTGATATCTTCCAACCGCTCTTGGTTTCCTCCAGCATGGAGGTTGGGACTTCGTCATCCCATTCGTCATCGATCTCGCCGACAATTTCTTCAAGAAGGTCTTCAAGAGTTACGATTCCGACATCGATTCCATATTCATCGATCACAAGTGCCATATGGGTACGCTCTTTGCGCATACGCTCAAACAAAGGAGGGATTTTTAAGGTGGGGGGGACCTGAAGAGGGGGACGCAGCTCGTCTATAATGAGTGCTCCCAGATCTTTCTCTCCCTGTACTATCGGTGCAAACAGGTCTTTGGTCAGGAGGATTCCTTTGACCACTCCACCAAGCCGCTCCACTACAGGAAAGCGAGAGCGTCGATTGGTTAGGAGTGCTTTTTTTATGGTCTCTTCTTCTGCGGACAAATCAATCAGGTCAACCTTATTCCAAGGCACCATGACTTGCTGCACTGTGCGATCATCGAAGGCAAATACATTGTGAATCAACTCGACGGTCTTATCTTCAAGTTCTCCGTATTTTGCAGAGGTATCAATGATCGAGCTAATCTCTCCTTCGGAGAGGATCTCATGATGTCCCGCTTCTGCAACACCAAGAAGTTTGAGTAACTTGGCGTTGGCGATCTCAAGCAGCCAAGTGAGAGGGTATGCTAGCAGGTAAAAGAGTTGGAGGGGATAGGCCGAGAATAGTGAGATCTTTCGTGGTTTTCGGATCGCATATGTTTTCGGAACTTGTTCTCCGATCACGATATGAAGGGATGAAAAGAGAATAAAACCGAGCAAAAAAGAGATCGTGTGTAGAGCATGGCTAGGCAAGCCCATTAATTTAAAGAGTGGCGTAAGTAGCGCAGCTACAGCAGGTTCACCGACCCAGCCTAAGCCAAGAGAGGCCATGGTTATGCCAAGCTGGCAGGCAGCCAAATAAGACTCCAGGTTCTTGTGGATCTTGAGTGTTAAAGCACCGCCTGCAACGTTGTTTGTGACCGCCTCTTCCAGCT
>JALTMC010000007.1 GCA_027005175.1 Myxococcales bacterium | reverse complement strand
GGGAAAAGCGAGCCTCCCGCCAAGTTTCTAGGCTCCGTCATGTGCCTCATTGTAGCCCACCTTAAGACCCGTGAGGCTGGTCCGCATGAGATTATAAAAATCACTTTGAATAGCAGTTGGTTGTAGTTTTTTTTTGTGACAAATGTTCAGTATGCTTCTAGAATGGGTAGATGAACTACAAAATAAGAATCGCAATCAAATGACCTATTTCGGGTGATAGGCAAAAATACCCAAGTGGAGGAGTTGATTGCTGCGGCCAAAGCAATAGGCAGGCACGGTCATCGCAATGCGACGATGATCATGGTGGCATTTCGTCATGGCCTCCGAGTATCCGAATTGATCTCCTTGCGGTGGGAGCAGGTGGACCTCAAAGTGGGGTTACTACATGTCAGTCGCCGGAAGAACGGTATTTCAAGCACACATCCACTGTATGGGCCGGAGACCCGAGCTTTGCGTAAGATAGCTCGCGATTATCCCGATACTGTCTACGTTTTCGTGACGCAACAGAAGGCACCCATGACGGATTCGATGTTTCGCAAAATTGTTGCCCGAGCGGGAGAAGCTACCGAGATTGGGATGCCGATTCATCCCCATATGCTGCGACATTCAACAGGGTTCAAGTTGGCAAACGATGGGAGGGATACGAGGAGCATTCAGCATTACCTGGGACACAAAAATATCCAACACACTGTTCTTTATACTCAATTGTCCTCAGAGCGATTTTCAGGATTTTGGGAAGACTGACAAAATAGTAATATTTTCTATGTGGTTACAGCTCTAAGTTGCGATTTCGCACGAATCTTGACCGTCCCCCGTTAGCCAGTTCGTTGTTAAGTGAACGATGGTTGGTTTGAGCTTCTTCCACGAGTTGACGATGAAGTTCTGGAGTCAGACGTAAGGTTAAACGTCCTGTGTAATTTGTTTGGCTTCGTGCTTTTTATTGGACTCTCTGCATCTCCTCTTTTGCTGTCGTAAAGCTACCACAACTCTCACACTCCCAATATTCAGAGTCATGAATCGTTACTGAACCACTGTTTCTCTTCATCGTTCTCTCTCTGTGTTTTTTTACATACCGCCCAGAACACTCTGGGTCATCACAAGCCAATCCTGCTTCCAGTTCTGCTTCGCTTGGATGGAAAAAAAGTCGTCGGTCTTCTTCCATTATCCTTCACCCTCTTTCCTGTAGAATTTCATCTTCGGCAGTTATTCGTGTCGTATACGCCAATATGACACCGCATCTGTTCCTTGAAAAGCATTGCCCCCATTTAATCCAAGAAGGCCAATTTCTCTAACCCTGAGCAGACAGAGTTTTCAAGTCTCTCTACCAAAAATTCTATAAAATTGCTCTTGCAATCAAACTATATAGTGCATACAATCGTACATATGACATAGGAGGTTATAGATGGACACTGGTTATGTCTGGGATGAGGAAAAGTATAGAATCGTTCAAGAAAAGCACAAAGTAGAGTTTTATGAAGTGGTTTCTGCAATGAACGATCCTGAAGGTTTTGAAGAACCAGATCTTGCAAGTGATGACGAACGATGGATTTGGGTAGGTCAAACAGTGAGCAATCGTGTGTTGTTCATTGTTTACTCCGAGGAAGACTTGCCTTTGTACAGATTGATCACAGCATTTGATGCAGAAGGGAGATGGCTCGATGAGTACAACAAAAGATAAAGAGTTTGACTACCAAGAGTACATGCGAGAAAGCGAACCCAATCAACTTCTGCAAAAAGGATTTGAAGAGAGAAAAGAGCGCAGGGAAGCTGCTAAAACACGAATTACAATACGAATTGACGAAGAAGTCTTGGACGAATTCAAAAGAATGGTTCCAAACGGTCGAGGGTATCAGGGACTGATCAATATTGCTTTACGCGAATGGCTCATTGCAAGAGAGGTCAAGGAATTGGTTCGTGGAGAGTTGGAAGAACTGGTGAGCAAAGCCGTCTCTTCGATCGAGTCAGTAGCTCATGCGGCAAAAGGATAATAGCCTCTAATCCACCTTACACTTTCAGTCCGCTTCTTTTGCTTCTTCAGAACCATTGCCCCATTTGGATCAGAGATGGCCAATAGCCCCAAGCCCGTCGGAATCGCCGTCGCCCCCCTACGGGCCCGTAGGGGGACGA
>JALTMC010000006.1:6921-8625 GCA_027005175.1 Myxococcales bacterium | reverse complement strand
TGGTAGTCCCAATGGAACTTCTGGTATCGGTGTTTTTGTCACTGGATTCCTCGCAGGCACTGGTACTGCTGGTAGCATAAACCTCTCCAACAACGGCGGCGGCCAGGATGTATTTTTGGCCCACCTCAATGGCAGCAACGGTAACTTCATCTGGGCGAAAAGCTTTGGAGGGGCCGGTGCGGATCAAGGTAGAGGTGTAGCCGTCAATGGTAGCCGTGTCTATGTCGGTGGAGTTATCAAAAACTCTGCAACTTTTGGCTCGATCTCACTCTCACATCAGGCTGACTACGATGTCTTTATTGCACAACTAGACATCAATGGTAACTTCCTATGGGCCAAATCAGCCGGTGGAACAACCAGTGATTTCCTTTTGGACCTCAAAGTGGACGCCAGTGGTAACGTCTTTGCCACAGGTTACTTTGGAGGCGCAGCTACTTTTGGAAGCACCAACTTACTAGCATCCCAGGCAGGCGCCTTTATTACAAAGCTCGATGCAGGTGGTAACTTTATTTACACCAAAGCAGGACCCAATCTGAAAGCAGACGACATCGCTATCGACTCGAGTTCCCGAGTCCATATCACAGGGGGGCTCAACGGTGCCAGCGCAACAGTCGATGGCATAGCATTGACCACAGGGGCTTTCATCTGGAAGGTCAAAGACTAGAAGTCAAGTATAAAGAGTTGATAGAGATCACGAGCGGTATCTTATCGGTCTGCGTCGTAACCATAAAGTAAGTATGGGTAAGTGACAAACGTCGAATTCTTCTGTTCTTCCGAGCCATTGAGCGTGGAACATAGGACGACGTCAAAACACTTACTCCTATTTACTTCTCGACCCAGGCCGGACTTGGTAGTATTCTCCAGAGACTCTCTTTCCATCAAAAGAGGAGATGACTTCGTATGAGTGCTCCCCTGTTCACACAATTACCCCGATGGGTTTTTATACTGTACGCAATCTCTGTTTTTTGTGCATTTCCTTTGCTATGGACAGGTTGCATTACAGGTGGTGAATGTCGCACCCATATCGATTGTCCGAATACACAAACTTGCTTGGAAGGAGCTTGTATCAACAATACAGGTAGTGCTGCTCTTGGTGTAGCAACGCAAGCCCTCTCTACAAGTAATGCGACCAAAGTTGTCATCACAGTAAGTGGTGCCAACATTTCACCCAGCATTGTTCAACATCTGGTCAAACAGAATGGACAATGGAAGGGTATTGTCAGCAAGATTCCAGTTGGTCCCAACCGTATCTTGAAAGCTGAAGCTTTCAATGGTTCAAACACACTGCTTTATGAAGGACAGGCCACTGGAGTCACGATTGCCAAAGGTAAGACAGCTTCGGTCATTCTTCTGCTTCAGCAGAAGACAGCACCTACTTCTTTCGCAAACAGTGTACCTGTAATCAACAGCATTGTGGCCTCGGCCAATGCTGCAGGTCCTGGTGAAACCGTAAGTTTAACAGTGAGTGCTTCAGACCCAGACTCTACTGATATCCTGACTTATCTTTGGTCGGGAGGTGGCACCTTCTCTTCTACCAGTACTCCATCAACTGCCTGGACTGCTTCTGATAACTTGGGTCAACAAGCCCTGACCGTTACAGTCTCTGATCAAAAGACTGGCAAAGTTTCTGCCTCAATCTCTGTAGATGTACAGACCTATTACGCACGAGGAAAAGGCAAAGTTCAGGTCCATTTCAACACCTGG
>JALTMC010000006.1:0-6911 GCA_027005175.1 Myxococcales bacterium | reverse complement strand
GGCCTGACATCAGAAAAGTAACGGCTTCCAAGAGACCAATCAATGTCAAAGAGACCATAGCTCTCGATGTTATTGCTTTGGACAATGACGATGACAATCTGTCCTATCGTTGGGCTTCTGCTTGTGGTGGTTCGTTCAGTGCAACCAACATCAAGAGTCCAACCTGGACCTCTCCTGGTTCGATTCCATCAGGTGGTATATGCAAGTTGACTGTGACAGCCTACGATGGTCGCGGTGGCTCCAATACAGGTGACATCACGATCCAGATCAGTGCACCAACAGAAGCGAACTCTGCCCCTCTGTTGACCACAGCACAGCAATCCACCAATCAGATCAACAAAGGTGGTGCTGTTACTTTCCGTGTGGTTGCCAGTGATCCCGACAGCGATAATATGACCTTTACCTGGAGTGCTTCTACAGGAACGTTGGGAACACCAACCACAACAAGCACCACCAGTGAAGTCGTTTGGACCACTTCCTCCGGTAGTTGTTCAGGAACTATCACCATTCAAGTCAAGGACAATGGTACCCCCAATGCCACAACCACTCATAGCTTTTCTGTACGTTGTGCGTACTGGGCAATCTCCATGGGTGGAGGCTCTAGCGATACTGGAAAAGGATTAGCCGTCGATGGAGAAGGCAATGTTTACTCCACCGGAACATTTACAGGGACAGCAACCTTTGGAACAACTACCTTCACCTCCCTGGGTGGTCGAGATGTCTTTGTGACCAAGCTCGATAGTAGCGGTAATCTCCTTTGGGTCACAGCGTTCAGAGGAGTCGGTGAAGATGTGGGCTCCATGGTGGCAACATCCTCATCCGGAGATGTCTATGTTGCTGGTGGTTTTCAGGGAAGCATTTCATTGGGAACCAGGACCTTCAACTCTGTCGGTCAATACGATGTCTTTATTGCCAAACTCAAAGGTCGCGATGGCAGCGTTCTTTGGGCCCAAAAAGCCAGTGGCCCAGGAGATGATTACTCCGAATCCCTCACGGTCGACAGCAATGGGGATGTCTATATCACCGGTCATGCGGGAACAGGCACATCGATCTGGGGAACCTTTTTCTTGAATGTTACCAGATTCATCGATCCATTCATCGTGAAACTCGATGGTAACAATGGTAACTTCCTTTGGGCAAAACTCATTAATACAACAGGGAGCAGTGTTGGTATGAGTATAACAACAAGCAACACGATCTCGGATGGCAGTCCCAATGGAACTTCTGGCACCGGTGTGTTTGTCTCTGGATTCCTCGCAGGCACTGGTACTGCGGACTCCATTGGCCTCTCCAACACCACCAACAACGGAAGTCAAGATGTATTCTTGGCCCACCTCAGCGGCAGTAACGGTAACTTTGTCTGGGCAAAAACCTTCGGAAGTCAACGAGATGACCAAGGCAGAGGTATCGCTGTCAAGGGGAACCGGATCTATCTTGGTGGGGTCATCCAAGCACCCGCAACCTTTGGCTCTCACTCACTCTCCCACCGTGGATATTTCGACTCCTTTATCGCACAGCTAGACATCAATGGTAACTTCTTATGGGCCAAATCAGCCGGTGGAAGAACCAGTGATTTTCTGGTCAACCTCCGAGTGGATGCCAGCGGCAACGTCTTTGCCACAGGTCGCTTTGCTGGTGCTGCCACTTTTGGAAACACCCGCCTGTTGGCATCCCAGGCAGGTACCTTTGTCACCAAACTCGATGCAGGTGGTAACTTTATTTACACCAAAGCAGGACCCAATCTGAAAGCGGACGACATTGCCATCGACTCGAACTCCCAGGTCTATATCACAGGGAAGCTCAACGAAAACAGCGCAACCCTCGATGGCATATCGCTAACCAAAGGGGCCATCGTCTGGAAGATGGAAAACCCGTAACCTTCACCCACAATTACTTTGTGACCCTCTTATAGAATGAGACACTTTTGATGAGATCAAGTCTTTCACCTTTAGGTAGGATTCTACTGTGTTTTTGTTGTTTTTTGGGCTGGCAGTGCTCTGGACCTCTGCCCCCATTAAACGATGGACAACATGGAAGTTTACACCTGCGAATTTTACTAAGAGGTTTATCTTCCCAAGATGCTTCTCAAGTGAAGGTAACGATCAGTGGTCCCTTTATTAGCCCATCTATCGTGCAGAATCTGTTGTTGGAAGATGGTACTTGGGAAGCAGTCATCGGTCAGATCCCTGCCGGTCCCAATCGGACTTTCACTGTTCAGGCTTATGACAGTCAGAGCAATTTAATCTATGACGGCCAACTTTCAGGGGTCACGGTGACAGAGCAGGAACAGCTAGTAATGATTAGGCTGCAACAATCGACGCCACCTCCTCCGTTCCAAAACCAAGTGCCAGTGATTACCGGTCTTGTCACCTCGGCCAAGGTCGCCAGTCCAAACCAGGATGTGTCATTGATGTCATTTGCCAATGATCCTGATACATCCGACACTTTGACTTTCTTATGGAACGCCAATGGTGGTTCTTTTACAGACACGGCTTCCAGTGTTCCTATCTGGACAGCTCCCAACATATCTGGCACCTACAACATTCAACTCAAAGTTAGCGACAATCGAGGTGGTCATGTGGAAGCTTCATTTGAAATTGTGGTGCAGTGAAAACAGCTCCAAAGGAACCAACATGAAATGCCACTCTCGGTTATTCCGGGGCAATCTGTGTCTCCTATTGTGGTGTCTTCTTTGTTTAAACTCGCTTGGTTGTTCGCAGGCACCACCTTTACCTACATCTGGGACACCCATAGGTAGTGTTGCCATCGCTGTGGTGGCTCTGGATGTCCCAAATGTAAAGATCCATCAAGTTCAGGTTCAACTCCAAAAGGAGAAGATACTGCACTCTTCTCCTCTCCTTCTGGAGTTATTTGATGGACAGTGGCAAGGTCGTCTGGGCTCCTTGTCTCCAGGGAAAGATCGTGTTTTCATCGCCACAGCTACCGACATTTCAGGCAGGGTCATTCTCGAAGGACAATCCTCTCCAGTAACCATTGAAGCTGGACAAATACGTGCGATTGTCATTGTTCTCCAACTTCGACCAGAACGCTTGCCCTTTGTCAACACGCCTCCTGAAATAAAGGAGCTAACAGTATCCTCTTCGCAAATAGAGCCTGGCATGGAACTCTCTTTGAAGGTGCTTGCCCAAGATCCCGATCCTGAAGATACCTTGACTTACGAATGGACTTCCACTGCAGGTTCTATCCGACCAAACAACACGAATGAAACAACCTGGACAGCCCCACAAGAAGAGGGATATTACACACTGACGATCCAGGTCAAAGACCTTCATGAAGGCGAGGCGACCATGTCCATTTTGGTCGAGGTCAAAAAGAGGACTCGTTTTCTACTATCCTCACCCCACGAAGACAATGCATCAAAGGAAAATAAGGGAAATAAGGAAAATAAGGGAAATAAGGAAAATAAGGGAAATAAGGAAAATAAGGGAAATAAGGGAAATAAGGGAAATAAGGGAAATAAGGGAAATAAGGGAAATAAGGGAAAGGCCTATGTGAAGTTGCGGTTTAATGCATGGCCGTTGGTGCGGAGAGTCGTGGCACAACAGGGCAATCTCAAGCCAGGTAAAACGACGAGGGTGACAGTAATCGCAAGAGATCCGGAGAGAAAGCCGTTGAGGTTCCGGTGGTCCGATAACTGTGGAGGACACTTCCAAAATTCAACTACCGCACAAACCATTTGGACTGCACCTGCCTCTGCACCGGCCTCTAAGAGATGTAAGTTGCGCGCCGTGGTAAAGGATCCAAGAGGCGGTAAAAACAGAGGTCGCTTAACTGTATTGGTAGGCTATCGACCCAAGGTAAACCTTGCACCGAAAATTCTCAGTACGTTTCAATCTAGCTTTCGAACCAAGCCAGGAAAAAAAGTTATACTTCGAGTAACAGCAAGTGATCCAGAGGGTAAAGCCATCCATTTTAATTGGATCGCAAATAAGGGACAATTGTCCCGTCCTAAAAACCAAAGCAGAACAAGCGAAGTGGCATGGCTTGTTCCCCAAAACTGCCCATCAATAACCGTAGTTTCAGCCTATGTTAGAGATACAGAGAGAGCCCAAGTCCATGAGAGATTTGTAATCCGATGTCGTCCATAAATACGAGAGATTTATAATCCGATGTCGTCCATAAATACGAGAGATTTATAATCCGATGTCGTCCATAAATACGAGAGATTTATAATCCGATGTCGTCCATAAACGTTGCATAGGAATCGATGCACTCCACTATCTCGCCCTGACACCCAAAATGCCTACTGTGCAACAGCCAAATCGAGTATTGCCTGTCCCATCATTTCAATCACAGATCGCGACCTGTGACTCGTAGATCGTGACTTGAGCGAAGCGAGACTACTGACACTGTCCAGAGCGGCACGATTTTCCTGTATCACAAGATTTTCCACATCTCCCACAATGTTTGTTATTCGTTTCAATCTCTGTGCAGATGCTGTTGCAAATTTGCCAACCTGATGGACAGAGACATTTGCCATCCTTGCAGAGATAGCTTTTCCCACATTGAATATGACATCCACCACAATGCTTCGGATCTTTCGTGACATCGACACAGCCTGTGGAGCAAGAGTGTTGGTTGGATGCGCAAACACAGGAGCCTTGTTTGCAGGTATTCCTTGCTCCACATGAACTTCCACATAAGCCGCAATTCTTCGGGTCTGTTAGGAGATCGACACACTGTTTGTTGCAAGTGGTCTGGTGGGGAAGGCAAGCACATACACCGTTGAGACAACGGTTGTTTGTTCCGCATACTTTTCCACATCCCCCACAATGTTTTTGATGTACTTGTGGGTTGACACAAGTGTCATTGCAAATGAGCCAGTCTTGAGGGCAACGACATCGACCATTCTGACAATATTCACCAGATCTACACGATTGGCCACACGCTCCGCAATGGTTGGACGATGTTTTCAGGTCTACACATTGAGAAGCACATCGGCTTTCTCTAGATCGACATTTTGGTACACAGGTTTGCCCCACGCATACACTATCTTTTGGGCAGGCTCCATTGCCACAAGGACCCAAGGGGGTGGGTGCATTCAAGTCACAAGCGCTCCCATACAAAGTGAGAACTCCCAACAAAAAGCCAAAAGCGATCCTAAGAAACCATCTCACTTTTAAGTGTGCCCTTCTACGATTCTCCATCGATTCTCTTTTACTAGACCTAAAACAAGCGCAAAAAAGGTCAGCGGCGACCTACTGACAAGCTACCCATATGGAAGGCGCAAGAAGCTATCTCCGGTCTTCAACCGGCACCTCCAAATGGCTTATTGTAGCTTGTTTCGTTTTTCTTCTCCAATCTGTTCAGAAGTTCTTACCACGTTGCGTCCTCCGCGACCCGATGCCTCGGCACAACTCATTTCCTGTGTCATTCACGCAGCGCATTCACAAGCCTGAAAAACAAACTCTGGAGCGGCTTCCATGACAGGAATCGATACACCAATCGCCGCCCCGTCTTCACAATCTGTGCTGGCATATTGATAAACTGATTCAAAAATGTTCGAAACTCCATCCGAATCAGTCGTTCTTTTTCTCCCTTGTGTTTGGCTTTCCATCGTCCATGCTCTGGGAGCATTAGTCCACACCACGCCTTCAAGCTCCACGCCAGAGAAGCCATCACCATATACGCCCAGTTTGCATTCAACGTATTCAGCGGTGAATGTAATGCTCTCACCCCGCCACCCAACTGCGCTATCAAATTCTCCTGGTTGCAGCGTCCATTCGATTCAAACACTGTCTCCTTCGCACTCAGTGACTCATCATTGGTGATGTAGAAATAGTATCGGTACTCTGGAAAGAGCAGCTCTTCTCCCTTCTTCACCGATAGATTTTTGCGCAATGCAATCATCCAGTACTCACGGTTACAGTTTCCTGGTTGATACTTAAACTCTACCACCTCTTCCGATTCCAGCTTGATATTCTTGTACTTCCGTTGGACCACAAGTTCTTCCTTGTAGTTCTTCGGACGGGTTCGAATCCTCGTCTTTATCTCTCGCTCTGTTCGACGTATCAGTTCTTCGTATTCCTCATCCCCAAACAACTCACTATATTCTTTCAGGTTTGGAAACGCTTTGTATCCAAACACAAACTTGACTCCCTCATCATCCCAGCGGTCATATTCGGAGG
Organism: Myxococcales bacterium; assembly: GCA_027005175.1. Taxonomy (GTDB): domain Bacteria; phylum Myxococcota_C; class UBA6777; order UBA6777; family UBA6777; genus M3003. The sequence continues at coordinate 762 of JALTMC010000006.1, read as the reverse complement.
TGACCGAGGAAAAGTCTGTATCTCCACGCAATCGTACCTCTTGAAAGCCTGCTTCGAGACAGAGCGCAATGGCTTTGTCAAAGAGGTCTACAACGCCTTCATAGGAACGACGATTTCCGCTTCGGTTTTTGACAAACAGCGGTTCCTGCGTGTTGGCCAAAGACACCAACAAAGGATGGTAGCCAAACCCCTTTTTGTAGTTGAAGTCCATTCCTTCTTTACATTCAGCGTCATTCACCACAAATGTACCATCGACATCAATTCGTGCGGTCTGTCGGAAGAATTCAGGCGGCTGCTTCTTCCAGACTTCCAGCCGAGTTTGATTGAGCGCATCTTGCAAGGCTTCTATATCGGAGGGGTCGAATCGTCGACAGAAATCCCCAGCTGTAGTTGGATCTGGAATGCTCTCGGCACCAAGGGCATCCAGAAACACCTCGTCGTTGCGAAGTAACTCAATATCATCCAAAGTTCGACCCCCACAAAGAGCATTCAGAGCTATATTGAGAATATGGTCTGACTCGTGATAGGGGCGATGTTGTTTGAGTACATTCACAGCCAAGTTTAACCGCTCCACCAATCCCAATCGCTTGATCAAACTTAGAATGACACCGATACCTCCATGAGAAATCGCACGAACTCTTTCAGAGATCTCGTAATGGATATTACTTGCACCTGTCATTCCTCCGAGCATCGGCGTGACTCTTCCTTGTCGTATCGCCTTTGCTAATCTTCTCTTAATTCTTCTCTTTCGTTTAGCTATCT
>JALTMC010000005.1 GCA_027005175.1 Myxococcales bacterium | reverse complement strand
CATTAAGGCAGCGAGGTACAACACTGCGCTTGTCTTTGAGGTGCTGGTTTCACCTTCCAGAAGACAGGGCTCTCGCATCGCCACACTGGTGGCGATAAAGGTGAGAGTTTCGGCAGTCATCGTATCGATGCAATAGTGTTGGAATAGAGATGTTTCAGGAGCGAGGCTGCTATAACCATGTAAGTGCCGGGGTAAGGAGATCTCGCTGACCTTGATGTGGTCTTGTTGTATCTCAATGAAAGGGCGCGATACCTCTGCCCTCTCCCCTTGTGGTGAGAGCCAGGCTTGAAGGTCTGGACGATGCTGTAGCATCATCGCTGGAACGTCATCTTTGACAGCCGAACTGGGCAGGTAAATCCAGATGTCATCGTCGCTGTCATCCCATGCTTTTTGGAGGGAGATCTCGTCGCCCACGAAGGGTTGAAATTTCTTGCGAAGATGTTCCAACAGTGCGGGAAGAGCACCACCATATCGAATCAGTGGGGCATCCTCATGACATTCTCCATTGGTCTCAAATGTCTTGAAGCCGATGGCTTTGAGCTCGTCCAGGAGAGGGGTCAGTTGCTCCAACTCGGGGCTGTAAATGGCCAGGTCAAAGTGCCTTGAGTGGGACAGAATGGCTTCGGTGAGGGAGCCGTTTTCAGCACGTAAAATGGGCAATGAAATCTGGATCTTGTGGGCCCAGGTTTCATCCTCTGTTCGGCGGCTGATATACAGTTCCCAGTCTTCATCTTCCAATTCATCTTTGAGGAAGTTTCGGGTGAGCTGTTCGAGCTGTGATGTGATGTGAGGGACTTCGTGGGCGGCTCCCCAGGTGATCTCGAACCCTGTGGGAGGATCGCTTTCGCGGATGGATTGCAAGCTAATTCCAGCCAGCCCTAAGTCTGCAAAGGAGTCGAGCAATGGCTGCAAACGTTCGGGAGCATCGGTTTGGACAAAGAGCTCAAAACGATCGGGATAGGGACCGGCATAGGGGAGCAACTTCTCATCTTGCCATTGTCGCAAGGGGAGAAATATCTTTGCTTTGAGCGACTCTCCAGAGTCTGTATCGCTCTTGAGCGGATAGCGTTCTAAGTCGATGCCTTGTTGTTCTAAAAAGGTGCTACAAAGGTATTCGAGCTGTCGTAAGTCGGATTGAGACTCGCTTTGGGAGAAAGGACCTGCTTCAATCAAAAATCGATTGTTGGACAGATACGAGTCGGTTGGACTGGTGATGATGTGGGTGAAGCCACCTTTTTCCAAGACCTCTTTGAGAGTGAGAGTGGTTTGTGAGCTGTCAGCGATGACCTCTACTTCGAAGCATTCTCGGGGTGGAAGTTGATCATGTTTGGGGTGTCGGAGGTAAATCCAGATGTCATTGTCTTCATCACTCCAGTCTTTTCGTTCGGAGAGGGAGAGATCATATTGCTTGGCAAACCATTGGATGACTTGACGAGCAAAAGCAGAAGCACCCCCATAAAGCATTTTGCTTTCTTGTTGGTAGCCCGTGTTGCTGTTGGCGCACGAAAAACCAGCACTTTGGAGCTTCATTAAAAACGCAGAGCAGAGGTCTTCAGTGTCGGAATAGAGGGATATATTCCAGTTGTCGATGGGTGTGTTGTCGCCGAGATACAGCTCAAAGTCAGCACCTTCCAGAGTTGGACTCATACGCACAATGGGTGACAGGGGTTGTAGAGCAGCCAACAGTTGAGAGACTTGCTGCATGGGCAAACCGGCGCGGTGTGTCAGTTCGTATCGATCCACATGTGAACTACTTAGTTGCACAGTGGCTTCCAGCGCTTCTTCCAAATGAACAGCGATCGGATAGGCGATGGCTGAGTGCGCTGAAATGATTCTGATATCCATTGGCAAATCCTTGTTACAAGCAGAATAGAAACTATCGAATATGGTATTAATTGTGCGTCAACAGGTTGTAATAGATAGGAACAGCTTCATTCTTTTGTCAATAGCTCTTCGATCGGGTGGGTGGGGAATACAAGATAGGGATACTCTCACAAATACGGGGAAAGAAGGCGTGCAAAACCATTGCGAACTTTGAGCGGGAAGGGCTGCTCTCGAATGTCTTGTAGCGTCACGGGAGTTGCAGCCCGACGTTTCTCCAAAAAGAGCACTTCCATCTGTTGTGCAAACTCA
>JALTMC010000004.1 GCA_027005175.1 Myxococcales bacterium | reverse complement strand
CGACTCTCTCTCCTCCAAACTCGACTTCGCTAGTGGTTCAAGAGAAAGTGGAAAAACGAACAAGTACAACAGCATCTCCAAAAAACTTAAGAAGATTTTTCGACGCAGAAGGTAATCTCCTGTTAAACGATCTGGATACGGTCTCTTGGGCCTTTATGGTTGTAGGAGGGCCTTTATGGTTGTAGGATTTGCTGGGCTAGATCTGGAAGATTTGCGTTGATCAGAGTTGCTGCTAGCGTCTGCCGTGTGCTGGTTGTATCAACGTAAGCCAGGGCTTGCTTGGCCGCAGCGACGGCCTGGATAGGCTGTTGGTTGTGCAAGCTGAAGCGAGCTTTGTTTTGCCAGTGTTGTGCATGGAGATGGGCGGCTCGGATATATTGTAGGTCTGAGTCACATCGATGACAAGGTTGTTCGAGAGGCTCACCTCCCTTAAAGCGAGCCCGGCAGACGGGGCACTTTTTGAGTTGTAAGTCAGCCATCGTTTTGGTTACTCCAGGTAAAAGAGTACATCTGTAAGTTCACGCCGGAAGTTTTCAATGGCATCAAAATCATGAGATGTCATCACTTTTTTGAGTATCAGGATGAGTTCTTCGACCTCCTCGCGATCCATCTTATCCAAAGACTCTACCAGTGCGGAAGCTTTGCTCACAACTGTTGTTGCTTTGTCCCAGGCCTCTTGTTGTGTTTCTGTCATTGCTTTGGGGGGCTGTAATCCTGGAACTCTTTCTTTTTTTGGCTTTTTGGGTCGAACAGGTTTGTCTTCCATATCAATGGTATGTTCGTCAAAAAGATCGGAGAGGCGCAGCTGAGCTTTAGCGATATCTTCTTCCGACATTTTGCGAAATGCATCTTTAATCGTTACATCTTTTCGCAAGCCCGTTCGCTTTTCAATGACGGCGACTTCGAGGATACCATTCAGGTCGAGTTTGAGTTCAAACAAAATGGGGCTACCCGCTTCGGCATTGCGCGACAAACCTTCTACCATAAAATTGCCGAGTAGAAGGTTTTCCCGTGAGTCATCATGCTCTCCTTGGAACATGTCAACATCGATGGCCCTTTGTCCATCTGACATGGTGCAAAAGAGGCGTGTTTGGCGAGTGGGTAGGGGAGTGTTGCGGTGGATAATGGCTTTGTAACAATGAGGCGATGGCATGCCGAGTAGATCGCCAAAGTACGATGTTCCAAAAGAGAAGGGTGATACATCGACGAGGATATGGGCACTTTTTCCCATGATTCTGGCACCCTGAAGAGCTGCACCCATGACGACAGCTGTGTCTGGGTTGATGTCCTGGCGTGGGACTTTGTCCATCTCTTGTTGGATGAGTTCACCGACCAGAGGAGTGCGGGTTGAACCACCGACGAGAAGGATATCGTCTACATCGCGCAGTAAGATATCTGCTTCTTGCAAAGCGGTTTGGATGGAAGTACGTGTTTTTTCTAAGAGGGGTAGAATTAATTCTTCATACTCTGGTCGGGATAGCTCCTGCTTGAGGTGTACTCCCACACCGTCTTTATCCGCGATATTTTCTTCTATGACAGTGACATACGATTCTGTGGAGAGCGTGATCTTTGCTTCTTCTGCGGCGCGTGATAAACGTGCAATGGCACGTGGGTTTGTCTCCAGAGAGATAGAGTGCTGTTGTTCCAACTTTTTTTGCAAAGACTCTTGTAAGAGTTTATCAAAGTCATCCCCTCCGAGTTCCGTATCACCGTGGGATGCGAGGACTTCCGTGATCTGTCCTCGTGTTCGAACGATGGAGACATCAAACGTTCCGCCTCCCAAGTCATACACTAGAAAAGTTGTATCCTTTGGGGATTCTTCAACAACATAGCATAGTGCGGCAGCAGTGGGCTCATTGATGATACGCTCCACTGTGAAGCCTGCAATCTCGCCAGCTTCCTTGGTCGCTACCCTCTGGGCGTCAGAGAAATAGGCTGGTACGGTGATTACAGCTCGTGTGACAGGCTGCTTTAAGTGTGTCTCAGCGGCTTCTTTAAGATGGCGAAGAAGAATTGCAGATATCTCAACGGGTGTGAAGCTTCGATCACCCAGTGTGACTTTCTCGGATTCTCCCATTTGGCGTTTAATGGATTGCACTGTGCGTTCGGGAAAAAGAGTGGCTTGGTTTCTGGCAGTGTGTCCTACTCGTAATTCTCCTGTGGGATCGAGACCGACTACAGAAGGCAAGAGGGGCTCCCCATCAACAGGGATGAGCTCTGGTATCCCATTGCGAACAACTGCTATAGCTGAGTTGGTAGTTCCTAGATCAATACCGACTACAAGATCTTCTGAGGACATCTATTTTCCTTTGTTTTGGTTGACAATCACTTGGGCTATTCGCTTGACGCCCTGTTTATCGATATATCCTGGTATCAGTTCTTCAACGACGATCCCATCCTCTAGGGATGGATCTGACACCGTTTCCAAAGCCTCCATCTTCTGAGGATCGAAGGGCTGACCTACTGTAGCAATTCGCTGGATTCCCAAAGCTCTTAACTTGTCTTGTAGATGTTGTTTCGTTAAGGCCAAGCCTTCGGCAAGTGACAGGGCCGAAGGGTCTGTCACAGTTCGCCACCATCGACGTTTGGGTTGAGCAAGTAGATTTGCTTTCTCATAGGAGCGCTCCACACGCTCCAACCCATCCAGCCAGGCGTCACCAACTTGTTGTGTCAGTTTGTTTTGAAGCTGCTTCAATTGCGACTGTAGGGATGCTTCACGCTGCTGGGCTTGTTGAAGAGACTCTTCCATCAACTGGAGAGCTTTCTGTAGGTGCTCCCGTTGTTCCCGACTTGCGACGGTTTCTGCACGAACCTCTGACTTGAGTGCTGCCATCTCTGAAAGTAGAGTGGATAGATCGACAGAGGGTAAACTTTCTAAAAATGCCGAATCTTCGGTTTGTTCTTGTTCAAGCTCCAACAGCAACAACTGCTCCAGAGAGCTTGTTGCTTCTGTTGGCTTTGATCTTTCCATGGACTACAATCCTTCTTTGCAATGATGGAGGAGGTTCCTGAGCCCCTGTTGTGAGAGTGGTTGTCGTTTTAGCTCTCGTGGCAACTTTGGGAAGTCTTCGGTGAGCGCTTGGCCTGTTTTATCAAAATACCGCAACTGATTGTCTAGGCGTCCCGCTTCATCCCGGAGTTTCTCATAAGCCTGACGGTGTAAGGTAAAGAGTTCTGGGGCTTGGTCTGGGGGGTATTTTTGGATACATTCCAAATAACGTTCTTCGATCTGTTGGTCTGTAGCATCCGCTTCCAAACCAAGAACTAAAAAGGGATCCATTTGATTCTCCGTCCGATCAAAGTTTGCGACGACCTTTTTGTGACGTTTGCTGTTTTTTCGCCTTTGGTGGCTTTGAGTTTTTTTTGACATATCGCTTGATCTTAGCAAGCAAGTTTGTGATTCGTGGTGAACGACGACGACTCAAAGGTGCCATGAAAAGAGGGAAGTCGTCCTCATCGAAGTCATCCTCATCGAAGTCATCCTCATCGAAGTCATCCTCATCGAAGAGTATGCGTCTTAAAGAGGCGAGGGGGCTGTTGTTGTAGTTGTGGGCTTGGAGTTCCTCTGTTGCATCTGCAAAGTAAGCAGGAGGCATTTGGCATTCCATGGCTTTTTCGTATCGGTCGATGACAAAATGGTCACAGTTTGGGAAGCTCTGTTGAGCCAACTCCAGTATCTTCAGTTTTGCCATTGGGTCGCTTAGAATATGTTCTGCGATCTCGAAATCGTCGTGTTTGCTGAGGTGTTGGGGGGCCTGGGTAAAGGCTTGTTGCATGAGAGCAAGTTGACCGCGCCAAAAGCGTTGCTCTGTGTAGGGAAATTGATCATTTTCATACAGGTCGAGCAGGGCTCGAATTTCCTCTTCTGTGGGCGGAGACGAAGGAACTGTTTCTGCGAGTGATAGTGCAGGGATCTTTTGTTTTTGCTTTTTCTTCTTATGGGTTAAAAAATGTCCAGCTTGCCAGAAATAGCCTCGTGCCATCCATGGCAAATCTTCTGTGTCTTGCCAGCTTTCGGCAGCTTGTTCTGGCTGCTTTTGCAACAGGTGAAACATGGTTTGTTCTGCTGCGTGTTGTATTTTGAGAGGGGTTGGAATGTGGGAACTGTCGGAAGCCTCTCGGTATAGCTTTAAGGCATCATCTGCTTTTCCCTGGTGGTATTTTTTTCGAGCTTTTTGGATGAGGAATTTGTCTTGCAGAATGTGGAGTTCTTTGTTCAGAGGGTTGACCTTGAGAGCCCGACGTACATAGCGCAGCCCTTTGTCATAGGCCTTGCGTTCATAGCAGGCATCGGCCGCAGCAGCCAGGAACTCGCAGTTGTCGGGTAGGACTTTGAGTGCGCGTTCTAGGATACGGTCTGCCTCTTTGGAGTCTTCCAGATCGATTGTGACATTCCAAAGTGTGATCCAGGAACGTTCAAGCGTGGGCTCCAACTCTATCGCGGCCTCCAATTTTTGCTTGGCTCGCTTCCAATAGGCCTGGGGGGAAGTTCTTTGGCTATACCAACCATATTCGTATTCCTCTTCGCTGGCTTCTGCCAAGTGACGAAACAGTATCCCGATATGGTGATGGTATAGAGCTTCACTCAGTGAACGATTGGGTGTGGGCCAGAGAAAGTCTCCCCGCTTCCAGGATGCAAACCAAAGCTCCCAGCACTCAATCGCCTTTGTTAGCTTTTGTTCCTCTTCTGCAAGGAGGGCTTGTAGCCTATATTGCTTGGGGTCCTGAGGGTCTGGCGGGATCGTTTTAAACAGTCGCTGGAGCAGTATCTCTTTTTTTATTCCTGTCGCTTGGAGAGTTCCTGGTAGCTCCTGGTAGATGATGCGTTGCAGTCTGTCATTCAGTGAAGGCCATAATCGTCGAAGTTGACTCAATGCTTGGTTGAGCTTTTGTTTTGTGAATAATTGTAGGCATTGCTCCAACTGCAAGCTCCCCACGAACTCTGTCTCACCCCATAATGCGAGAATATCGAGTGATGTTTCTGCTTCTTGCGACATCGAGGGGTTTGTCTTTGTATGGACAGATGAGGGTGTTTCTCCTTGTAAGAATGGTAACAAGGGCTGAACCATTCTTGCGTATACGCTCTCCATAGGCAGTTTTTCAAAGGCTTGGAGAGCTTCGTTGTCTCGTCGAGCATAGTAGGCGCCCAGTCCTCGAAGGAACATTCGAACTGTGCGGAAGGGAGAGCGTAAGCCGATGTATTTGAGTTGAGCGCGGGCTTCATCTTCTTGCCCTTGTTCCAAGAGAGCAAAGGCGTCACGCAGTCTCTGGCCCTCGTTGAGAAATGGTGTGCCGTATGTTTGTAGCTGTCTCCACTCTTCTGTGGTAAAAGCTAGAATTTTTTCACGGAGAAATCGAAGATAGCTTGGACTTTCCCAAACAGAAGGCTCAAACTCTCTCCATTCGCGCTGTGCTTGCGTTTGCCAGTGCTCCATCAGCCATTGCATTCGCTCGACAGGAAATTGTTCTGTTTGTCGTGGCCAGAGTTGTCCCAACCACCGCAATGCACTAGGAATATCTCCTTTGTTAATCGAATCTTGTGTGCGATTTAAGTGATATGCTGTCTTGCTTTTTACAGGGCTTTGGGATGGCTCCCTTGTTGTTTTCTTGGCCTGTGGCTGTGTTTGTTGGACTGTCTTTTTTCTCTTTTTGCGCTTTTTTCTCTTGCTCACTGCTTCTTTACCATCTTTTCTTGGAGGGGTATCGTCCCGTAGAGGCCATAGAGAAGGCTTATGTGTCAAGTGGGCATAGGCTTTGTTTGAAATTTAATTAAAAAGTTGTTGACAGGGAAAAGGAAAGGATATATAACCGTGCACCGCTGCCCAGAAAAGGGCACCCATCAAGGTCCTCCGGACACGATCCGTGACCTATCTTCACTACAAAGTTGCTGGCAATTGCTCGTGAGAACAGCTGTCGGAACGTTTTCCAAAATGAAGCAAACGCGTGGGTTATAAGGGTCTCATCTTGGAGATCTTAACTCTTACTTCTCTCAGGAGAGGTGAGTATTGTAGCCAGAGTGCATGCGATCACAAAACCACAGCAAGCAAGAGTTTTTGCTTTTGTTTTTTTCGTTTGGCAGAAGTCAATCGAGAGACGTGTGTTCCGCTTTGTAGCCATTAAAAAGTGGTATGTGAATGGTTGTGGGCTATCCCACATAACCCCCTTTGAGGAGAGGCATCCATGCCTACAATTAATCAGCTCATTCGCTTCGGTCGTAAAAGTCGTAGAAAAAAGAACAATGCTCCGGCATTGAAGAGCTGTCCCCAGAAGCGCGGTGTGTGTGTTCGTGTTTACACCACCACACCGAAGAAACCGAACTCAGCCCTCCGTAAGGTTGCTCGTGTTCGTTTGACGAACGGGATGGAGGTTACGGCTTATATTCCAGGTGAAGGCCACAACTTGCAAGAGCACTCTGTGGTCTTGATCCGTGGTGGTCGTGTTAAAGACCTTCCCGGTGTACGTTATCACATCGTCCGTGGTTCATTGGACTCGGTTGGTGTGGCGGATCGTCGTAGAGGGCGTTCCAAGTATGGTGCCAAACGGCCCAAGAATTAGTCGAATTCGATTATGGTCGAGGGCTGATATTGTCATTGTGGCAGTGTCGTGGTTCTCACCCTCTCACTTTGGTGAGAGCTTCTAAGAAACTACAAACAGTAGAGAGTGTGCGATGCCAAGGCGTTCAGTCGTTCGCAGAAAAAGGGTTGCTCTCGACCCTAAGTACCAAGATCCATTGGTCGGTCGTTGTATCAATAATCTGATGGAGCGCGGAAAGAAATCTCTTGCTGAGCGAATTTTGTACGGAGCTTTCGATCTTATCGAAGAGCGAACCAAGCGTGATCCCGTAGAAGTCTTTCGCAAGGCGATTGAGAACCTGAAACCACAGGTGGAAGTGAAGAGCCGTCGTGTGGGTGGTTCGACCTACCAGGTTCCCATTGAAGTACGGTCAGAACGCCGCGTTGCGCTGGCGTTGCGCTGGCTGATAAATTACTCCAAGTCCCGCAGCGAGCGCACCATGCGTGAGAAGCTTGCTGGTGAGTTGTTGGATGCATTCAACAATCGCGGAAATGGCGTGAAGAAGAAAGAAGATACACACCGCATGGCAGAAGCGAACAAGGCATTTGCCCACTACAGGTGGTAGGTGTTTTGGCGTGATGCCAGTGTGCTGAGACGATAACCCAAGTCGATTGTCTGACGCTGCTTGAACTTTGAGGACGGTGATACCGATTCTCTCCAGCGTTGGATCTGAGGAAAGACAATGACTACTAAGATCCGAATCTGTTTGAAAGCCTACGATCATAAGCTGCTCGATCAATCGACGCAAGAGATCGTGGAGACCGCGCGAAAGACACGTTCGGAGGTTGCGGGTCCGATTCCGTTGCCCACCAAGATCAGCAAGTATACTGTGCTGCGTTCGGTGCATGTCGACAAAAAGAGTCGTGAGCAGTTTGAAATTCGCACACACAAGCGACTTGTGGAGATTCTCGATCCGACGCAAGACACCCTGGAGGCTTTGATGAAGCTCGATCTTTCCGCCGGTGTAGATGTAGAGATCAAGCAGGTATAACAACCAACCTCAGGCAACTCGGAGTTGGTTTGGGTTTACAAGCTTACTTCGATGTGTTGTTCGCAAGTTCAGCACAAAACGCCTTCTGGGAAGAGCGTCACTGCTCGTATAAAGGGGTCAGCCCATGATGAATGGATTGATTGGCAAAAAAGTCGGAATGACACAGGTGTTTGCTCACGATGGCAAACGAGTACCTGTGACCGTTCTGCGTGCAGGACCCTGTGTGGTCCTTCAAAAGAAAACAGTGGAACGAGATGGCTACAATGCGATTCAGGTAGGTTTTGACCAAAAGCCCGCTCGCAAGCCATACACGACCAAGCCGATGCTTGGGCACTTTCGCAAAGCCGGCGAAGGAGCGTTTCGCGAAACCGCTGAATTCCGCGTTGACAACATCGACGATTTTGAAGTAGGCCAAGAGATTGGTTTGGATCAATTCGTGGTGGGAGATCGTCTGGCTGTTACAGGCACGACGAAAGGTCGCGGATTCCAAGGTGTTATGAAACGCCACGGTTTCAGAGGTGGACGCATGACACACGGTGGTATGAACAAGCGTGGTCCTGGTTCCATTGGTCAGTGTGCGTATCCCGGTAAAGTATTCAAAGGCCATTCGATGAGTGGTCGGATGGGCGGGAAGCGCGTCACCATACAGAATCTTGAAGTCGTTGAAGTCGACCGACAGAACAACTTGTTGTTGGTCAAAGGTGCCGTACCGGGTGCGAACAATAACTTCGTGTTGATTCGACGTAAGAAAAATGAAGGGAGCAAATAATGGCTACCTTTGATGTATTCAACCAAGACCACAAGAAAGTCTCTTCTGTTGAGCTTTCCGATGTGGTATTTGATGCTCCCGTCAAAGAGTATCTGTTTTGGGAAGTCGTTCGAAACCAGTTGGCGTCTCGACGTCGCGGTACAGCCTCTACCAAAACTCGTAGTGAAGTCCGTGGTGGTGGTCGCAAGCCCTTCCGTCAAAAAGGTACAGGTCGTGCCCGTCAGGGTTCGACAAGTGCTCCGATTCAGGTCGGCGGTGGTGTGGCTCATGGTCCCAAGCCTCGTGACTACTCTTATACAGTGCCCAAAAAAGTTCGCCGCGCTGCGCTGCGTTCAGCGGTTTCGTTACGAGCCCAGAACGACCAGTTGTTTATTGTGGAGAACTTGGAACTGTCCGAGATCAAGACGAAGAGCTTGCGTGCTCTGTTTGATCGCTTCAATGTCAAAGAAGCTCTTGTTATCGACACCGATGGCAACGAGAACCTGCGTCTGTCTTGTCGCAACTTGCCCAAGTTTCAGGTGATGGTTCCTGCGGGATTGAATGTGTACGATCTGTTGCGTTTTGATAATCTTATCCTCTCCGAGAGTGCGGCCAAAGCGATTGAAGCACGACTGCTTCGCGATGTTCGTCACAACGCAGAGGAAGGTGGCTCGGAAGCGTAAGTATCGGAGACGTTCGTAGCGTTTCTCCGTAATGGCCTGGCTTTGGCTGGGTTCATGTAGAATAAAGGATACAGCGATGAAGAAGTCACCGCACGAGATCATCATTCGTCCAGTTTTGACGGAAAAAAGTACGATGATGCGGGATGTCCAAAATCAGTACTGCTTTACTGTGCTTGTTGGTGCCAACAAGATCGAGATCAAACAGGCGATTGAGTCGTTATTTGATGTTGGTGTGACCAGTGTGCGAACGCAGATTATGCGGGGCAAGGTTAAGCGTTATGGTCGTGGCTATGGCAAGCGACCCAACTGGAAGAAAGCGATTGTTACCCTTCGAGAAGGGGACAGCATCGAGTTTTTCGAAGCGTCGTAAGATTCTTGACGTAACGAACTTGCGAACTGGAGAACAACCATGAAAAAGTATAAACCCACATCGCCCGGTCGCCGGGATATGAGTGGTTATGACTTCCAGGAAATAACCAGCACGACCCCCGAGCGATCTTTGCTTGAGCCCCTTAAGAGAAAAGGTGGCCGCAACAATCGTGGTAAGATCACGATTCGTCATCGTGGTGGTGGTGCCAAACGGAAGTATCGTCGGATTGACTTTCGCCGTAACAAGCTGAACATTCCAGCTCGTGTGGCAACGATTGAGTACGATCCCAACCGCACCGCGCGTATTGCCTTGCTGCATTATGCCGATGGTGAAAAGCGATACATTCTGGCTCCTGCTGGAATGTCCGTTGGTGACAGTGTGATTAGTGCCACAGAGCAAGTGGATATCTTTCCAGGCAACTGTATGGCCCTGGAAGACATCCCCACAGGTACTATCATTCACAACATTGAGTTGAAGATTGGTCGTGGTGGACAGATGGTCCGCAGCGCAGGATCGGGTGCGACCCTGATGGCAAAAGAAGGTAACTATGCGTTGCTTCGTCTGCCCTCGGGTGAGATGCGCCAGGTGCACAAACGCTGCCGCGCTACGATCGGTCAGGTTGGCAACGCCGACCATTACAATATTTCGTTGGGCAAAGCTGGTCGCAGACGATGGCAGGGCCGCCGCCCGCATGTTCGTGGCGTAGCGATGAACCCGGTCGATCATCCGATGGGTGGTGGTGAGGGTCGCTCCAGTGGGGGTAGACATCCCTGCACACCTTGGGGTAAGCCAACGAAGGGTTACAAAACCCGTAAGAAGAAGAAGCCTTCGAGCAAATATATCGTCAAACGACGTGGTCAAAAATAACAGGGTCGGTTGGGGGTGTTGTTAGACAACACTGTATTCCAATCTGACACCCCAACCCATTTGGGAGGATTCGATGCCTCGTTCAATTCGCAAAGGTCCGTTTGTGGATGAACATCTGATGCGGAAAGTAGAGCGCGCAAGTGCTGAAGGCTCCAAGAAGGTTATTAAAACCTGGAGTCGGCGTTCTACGATCTTGCCGGAATTCATGGGACTGACGTTTGCAGTGCACAACGGTAGGACTCACATTCCCGTGTTCGTGACGGAAAATATGATCGGTCACAAGCTGGGTGAATTTGCACCCACACGCACCTTTCGTGGTCACGCCGGAGACCGCAAAGGACGCAGATAACGCGTCTTTGTGGCACGACAACTACAACTTGGATTCGGAGTGCAGAGTCGCTTCGTCCGTTGCGTTGAGGCCAAAAAGGCTGAAACAAATCCACCGCCTGTGCTGGCAAAGATAAGAGGTGTTTTATGGACACGGTCAAACCGAATCGGCGCGTCAAAAAGAGTAAGCGCAGCCCGCGTAAGAAGCGCCGGGAAGAGCGTGAAGCAAACGGCAAACTTGCCGAGGTACGCGCACGCTTACATCATTTGCGGATGGCTCCGCGAAAAGTTCGCTTGGTCGCCGATATGATTCGCGGTAAAGATGTTGACAACGCTCTGTTGCTGTTGGAATTTTCCGCGCGTTTGGCAGCACGACCTGTGCTAACGCTGCTGAAGTCGGCTGTCGCGAATGCGAAGAATGACGATGAGCGGCGAGATGAGGGCAATCTATATATCGATAAGATATGGGTAGATGCGGGACGAACCTTACATCGGTTTCGCCCTCGCGCTATGGGACGAGCCTCACGAATTCGCAAGAAGATGAGTCACATCACTATCGTTTTAAAAGAGAGGGAATAGTTTCATGGGCCAAAAGGTACATCCCGTCGGCTTTCGCTTGGGCGTTATCCGCTCATGGGACTCCAAGTGGTACGGTGAGAAGAGTTATGTTGAGTGGCTTCATGAAGACATCATGTTGCGCCAGTACATTCGTAAAGAGTGTGCCAACGCAGGTGTTTCCAAAGTCGAAATCGAGCGAGCTGCCAACAAAGTAAAGATCAGTATCTTCACCGCTCGCCCCGGTATTATTATCGGGCGCAAAGGTGTGGGAATTGATGCGTTGAAGAAAAAACTGGCACGTCTGACAGACGCTGAAATGTTCCTCAAAATTGAGGAAATCCGTCGTCCAGACATCGATGCTCAGCTGGTGGCTGATGGTGTTGCACAAAAGCTCCTTCGTCGTGTGGCTTTCCGTCGCGCTATGAAGCAGGCCGTGGGCAACGCTATGAAGTTGGGTGCCAAAGGTATCCGTATCGCTTGTGCTGGCCGCCTCGGTGGTGCTGAAATGGCCCGTCGTGAGCAGTATCTCGAAGGTCGTGTGCCCCTGCACACCCTGCGGGCCGACATTGATTATGGCTTCTCGGAAGCTCACACCACCTACGGTGCCATCGGTGTCAAAGTCTGGATCTTCAAAGGGGAGGTTATCCCCGATCGCAAACGACCTTCTCGTCGATAACCTGACCCTTTTTGGGTGTTCGGTTTTCTCTGGAGGGTTCATGGAGAGTGTAGGCTGGGGCGACCACCTGTCGCCCCGCTTGTTTGTTCTCTTCCTGCTTTGGAAGCAGGATAACTTGGCAGAGAAAATGCCGGCAAAGGAACGAAAGTAATGTTGTCACCAAAACGTACCAAATTTCGTAAATGTCACAAAGGGCGTATGCGTAAGCGGGCCAAACGAGGCACTGAGCTAAACTTTGGCGATTATGGCTTGCAAGCTGTTGGCTATGGCTGGATGACAAGCCGCCAAATCGAAGCTGCTCGTATCGCTATCACACGTAAAGTCAAGCGTGGCGGGAAAGTGTGGATTCGCGTCTTTCCCGATAAACCCATCACTCAAAAACCTGCTGAAACTCGTATGGGTCGCGGTAAAGGAAATCCAGAATACTGGGTTGCTCCCATCGAGCCCGGACGTATGTTGTACGAGATGGAAGGGGTTCCCGAAGAGTTGGCACGTGAAGCTCTGGCGCTGGCCAAAGCCAAATTGCCATTTGCCACCAAAGTGGTAAAGCGGGAGGATTTTTAATATGTCTGAAAATATTATTAGCGCAGCAAACTTGCGAGGGTTGTCGGGCGAGGAGCTTGAAAAATACCTCTCTGACTTTCGCCAAGAGCTGTTCAATCTGCGCTTTCAGCATCACACTGGCCAACTCGAAAACTTCCGCCGGATCCAACATGTTAAGCGAAATATCGCTCGGATCCTCACGTTGCAAAACGAGAGAAGCTAAGTTTTTTGGATCGTACAAACGATCTCGTTGTTCGTTGTTTGTTGTTCTTTGAAGATATTTCGTTCAGCGAACAGCTTGCAGTTCTCACTATGTCTTGATCTTGGAGAGGTTTTCAATTTAAGGTTGACAATCTCAAGAGATTCTTGTATAAGACTCGTCCCTTCAGTGGACGAATGTTTGTTAAGCTACGATAAGGTGCTTTGATGAAAGAAAAAGGCAAACGAAAAACCCTTCGTGGGGTTGTTGTGAGTGATAAGATGAACAAGACCATTGTCGTTCGTGTTGAGCGTACAATTCTTGCGAAACGCTTTCACAAGTACATTACTCGAAGCAACCGATACCAGGCTCACGATGAGAGTGATGAATGTCGGATCGGAGATCGCGTTGTGATCGAAGAGACACGACCACTCAGCCGCCATAAGCGTTGGCGTTTGAGTGAAATTCTCGAAAAAGCTCCCATCTAATCCCAGTTGTAAACTACTTCGTTTTGTGATGGCCGGCCTCTATGTCGGTTTCTCACAGGTGGTTTTGATACCATCAAGAATTACGGCCTGTCAGCCGAATTGCTAGTTGACAGGGAATCCAGGTCTGCGTAATCAGACGCAGGAGGTGTGCAATGATTCAAATGCAATCAAATCTTGATGTGGCCGACAATTCGGGCGCAAAAAAAGTCATGTGCATTAAGGTGCTGGGCGGCTCCAAGCGTCGTTATGCTTCGGTGGGCGACATTATTGTGGTGTCGGTCAAGGAAGCATTGCCCAACTCAAAAGTGAAAAAAGGCGAAATCCATAAAGCTGTGGTTGTGCGAACCGCCAAAGAATTGGGTCGTCCCGATGGTACATACATTCGGTTTGATGGCAACTCTGCTGTCTTGATTAACCCGGCTGGTGAACCCATTGGTACTCGTATCTTTGGACCGGTTGCTCGTGAGCTTCGCGCCAAACAGTTTATGAAGATTGTGTCCTTGGCACCGGAGGTGCTCTAATGGCTACGAAAATTCGTAAAGGTGATTTGGTCCAGGTGATGCGCGGTCGCGATCGCGATGTGCGCGGGCATGTGGTCCGTGTCGACTCAGGTAAAAGCCGCTTGTGGGTTGAGAAGGTCAATATGATCTCTCGTCATCGCAAGGGTGTTGCTGGTCAGACAGAAAGCACGATTGAAAAGAAAGAAGCTCCATTGCACTTGAGCAATGTGATGCTCGTCGATCCTGAATTGGATGTCCCCACTCGTGTGGGCTTTCGGTTTGTTTCCGATGTGTCGGACGATGAGCAAAAGCGACTGGAATCAGAAGGTCAGATTGTACCCATGCGCAAGGTTCGCTTTGCCAAAAAGAGCAACACTGATCTCGACTGAAGCAAACTGTGAGTTTCGGGTTCCGAGTTTTGAGTGTTGTGCTATCACAACACTCAAAACTCGGAACCCGAAACCCGGAATTTTCTAAAATATACTCGACAGGACCGTCTGCACAAACCAGGGTCCCAGCGTCGACTGAGGTGACTTATGCCCCGCATTAAAGACATATACGAATCCGAAGTGGTTCCACTTCTGGTCAAGGAATTTGGTTATGAAAACCCCATGCAAATTCCTCGTCTGACCAAAATCGTGGTCAACATGGGATTGGGTGAAGCTGTTCAGAATCCCAAGGTTGTCGACTTTGCTGTCGAGGATCTCCGTGTGATCACTGGGCAACAACCCATTGTTCGTCGCGCCCGTCGCTCGATCGCTGGCTTTAAGCTGCGCGAAGGTATGCGAATTGGTGCTTGCGTCACCTTGCGTCGCGCTCGTATGTTTGAATTCTATGATCGACTCGTTTCTGTCGCTCTGCCTCGTGTTCGAGACTTTCGCGGTCTCTCGAGTAAGGCATTCGATGGCAAGGGAAACTTCTCCATGGGTATCCGTGAGCAGAGCATCTTCCCCGAGGTCGATTACGACAAGATGGACAAGTTACGCGGTCTCAACATCACCATTGTGACCACCGCTCCAACCGACGACGAAGGACGTGCCTTGCTCAAGCATCTCGGCATGCCCTTCCGCCGCTCCTAAACATGAGGGAAAGGTAATAAAATGGCTGTCATCAGTGATCCCATTGCAGACATGCTCACTCGAATTCGCAACGCCCTCATGGTGGGCCATCGTCGAGTGTCCATTCCAAGATCCAAAGTAAAAATTCGCTTGGCTGAGATTCTTCAGGAAGAAGGTTATATCCACGGCTTCCGTCAAAAAGAAGATACAGTTCAGGGCAGCATTGAGGTTGATCTCAAGTATATGCCCAGTGGTGAAAGTGCCATTGTTGGACTTAAGCGCGTCAGCCGACCTGGTCGCCGTGTCTACAAAGGTGCTCGTGACCTTCCCCGCATCCGCAATGGTCTGGGTGTTGCCGTTGTCTCAACCTCCCAAGGTTTGATGACCGACGCCAACGCACGCAGCAGTCAAGCGGGCGGCGAAGTTTTGTGTTACATCTGGTAGCGAGGCTAAGACCATGAGTCGTATCGGTAAACTCCCCATCTCGGTGCCCGGTAATGTAACCGTGAACATCGATGGAAATAGAGTTCATGTCAAAGGCCCTCTGGGCGAATTGTCACAAGACTTTCGACCGGAAGTGGCTGTTTCTATGGAGGACGGTACTTTAACCGTCACTCGAACCTCAGAGCACCGCAAGGCTCGTGCCTTTCACGGGCTGTACCGCTCGCTGCTCGCCAATATGGTCGAAGGCGTCACCAAGGGTTTTTCCAAAACTTTGGAAATTCACGGTGTTGGTTATCGTGCTGGGGTTGAAAAGGTAAGTGGTGAGAATTGTGTCGTCTTCAAAAAAGGCGAACTCGGATACAGCCACCCCATTTATTTTGCTATTCCCGACGGCATCTCTGCTGAAATGGATGGCCGCACCAAGATCCATATCAAAGGGATCGACAAAGCCTTAGTTGGCTTGGTTGCAGCCAAAATTCGTGATCTGCGTCGCCCCGATGCCTACAAAGGCAAGGGGGTTCGCTACTCGGACGAAATCGTTCGAACCAAAGTTGGTAAGACTGGCGCATAATTCGCGTTTGAGATAACCTTCTGGTGGCCATTTCTCTTACCTGGCTTACCAATTTCAAAACCGACCGATGCAAGTTTGTTCCTCTGATGTGTCTGACACTCGCAGGAGCAAACCGTTTGTTGAGGAGATACTGTCGTGGGCAAAACTAGTTCAAAATTATTAGGCCGAATGCGTCGTAAACGTCGTATTCGCAGGAAGATTTTCGGAAGCGCTGCCATGCCCCGGTTGAGCGTGTTCCGCAGTAGCAAGCATATTTATGCCCAGGTGGTTGATGATTCGGCCAACAATGGCACGGGTCACACACTTGCTTCTGTGAGTGATCAAACTCCTTCCTTGCTCGGTGAACTGACTGGCAAGAAGAAGACTGAGAAAGCCTTCGAAGTTGGCAAAAAGTTGGCAGCACTGTGCCTTGAGAAGGGCATTGAAAAAGTTGTTTTTGATCGCAACGGATTCATCTATCACGGACGTATCAAGGCCGTGGCAGAGGGTGCTCGCGATGGCGGTTTGAAATTCTAATTGCATAGAACGGCAGGATAGGGTATGACCTCTGCGCCTACATTTTTTTAGGTGTGCCTGTTTTTCTGAAACGAGGAGTTAGCTGTGGCTAAACGGAATTCAATGGTCGATTTTGACCAGGATGAACTCACAGAACGCGTTGTGATGATCAACCGAACCGCGAAAGTGGTTAAAGGTGGTCGTCGCTTTTCGTTCAACGCTCTCGTAGTGGTGGGTAACGGAGACGGTTATGTCGGCGCCGGGTTGGGGAAAGCCAATGAGGTCCCCGAAGCCATTCGCAAAGGTAGCGAACGTGCCAAACGTAACATGGTTCAGGTACCTGTCCTCGATGATACTGTTCCACATGAAATTGTTGGTTGCTTCGGTGCTGCACGCGTCTTTCTGCGCCCCGCAGGACCCGGTACTGGTGTTATCGCCGGTGGTGCTGTTCGTGCCGTGTTGGAATCAGCAGGTGTCAAAAATATCTTGACCAAGTGTATTGGGACAACCAATCCCCATAACGTGGTCAAGGCGACAGTCGCAGCTTTAACGAGCTTGTCGTCGCCGGAAGATACCGCGCGTCGTCGCGGAAAAAGTGTAGAAGACATTACGTCTTAATAGCCCAAAACCCCGATCATCGGGAAACGAAGTCGCGAGGGTGCGAACTGCCGGGATAACAGCGCTTTTTGGTAGCGTGACTTTTCGTAGGCCAGCTTGCTCAACAGAAAGAGCAGCTGGCTTTCGTACATCCCAAGAGCAGAACCCGTGCCCGACCAAAAGGAGCAAGGCCCATGGCTAAGCAGCTCAAAGTGACACAGCTTCGCAGCGAAATAGGTCGAAATCAACGTCAGCGTAACACGTTGCGTGGACTCGGCCTGAAAAGAATTGGCCAAACGGTCATTCGTCAAGATACTCCAGAAATTCGTGGCATGGTTCGCGCCGTGTCGCATCTGGTGTCGTGGGAGGAAATCAACAATGGCTAACAACATGCTCTCCCAACTTAAACCACCCGCTGGTGCTGTCAAAAAACGCCGACGTGTGGGACGTGGCCCAGGCTCTGGTCTTGGCAAAACTGCAGGTCGTGGTCACAAAGGACAAAATTCCCGCTCCGGCGGTGGTGTTCGTCCTGGTTTCGAAGGGGGTCAGATGCCTCTCCAGAGGCGTCTACCCAAACGCGGATTTACGAATATTTTCCGCAAACAGTTTGAAATTATCAACGTGGGTGACCTTGAGCGTCTCGCGGTTGATGGTGTGATCTCTGTTGACATCTTGCGTGACCAACGTCAGTTGTCAAAAAACATCGGTGCCGGACTCAAAGTACTCGGTAATGGTGAACTCACAACGGCTCTGACCGTAAGAGCTCATCGCTTCTCTCAATCAGCCCGTCAAAAAATTGAGGCGGCTGGGGGCAAAGCAGAGGTAATCGACGGTGAT
This sequence comes from Myxococcales bacterium, assembly GCA_027005175.1. GTDB lineage: Bacteria > Myxococcota_C > UBA6777 > UBA6777 > UBA6777 > M3003. Next base: position 11,895 of record JALTMC010000004.1, on the reverse strand, counting down.
CGGTAATTTCTCCAACATGATGCGGATCCCTGAGTTGCGTCGTCGTCTTCTTTTTACGACGTTGATGCTTGGGGTTTATCGTCTCGGAATCTTTATTACCCTACCAGGGATCGACCGCACCAAAATGCCGTCCTTGGGCTCCGGAAACTTGTTGGGTCTCTTCAACTTGTTCACGGGTGGTGCGTTGGAGCGTATGTCTATCTTTGCGCTGGGGGTTATGCCCTACATCAGCGCGTCGATTATCTTACAGCTCCTCACTGTGGTTGTTCCGACAGTTGCGCAACTCAACAAAGAGGGCGAAGTCGGTCGACAAAAGATCAACCAATACACCCGGTATGGAACAATCCTCCTGAGCTTAATTCAGGGGATTGGTATTGCGATTTGGTTGATCTCACAAAATGATGCGCGTCCCGGTATGGTTGTCTATGCCAACACTGCCTTCACCATCATCACTGTTCTCACTCTGACCACTGGTGCTGTTATGCTGATGTGGGTTGGTGAGCAGATGACGGAAAAAGGTGTGGGTAACGGTATCAGCTTGTTGATCTACGGAGGGATTATTGTAGGGATTCCCGCTGCGATTCGCGACAGTTGGAGTATCTATGGTGAGCGACCTGTAGCCATCTTGGTTCTTCTCGCTTTCATGGTCGGTGTCATCGGAGTTATTTGCTACTTTGAACGAGCACACCGCCGAATCCCTGTTCAATACGCCAAGCGTGTTGTAGGAGACAACCAGTTGGCCGGAGGACAGGCATCTCACCTACCCTTGAAGGTCAACACGGCAGGTGTTATCCCGCCGATCTTCGCGTCTTCCGTGTTGATGTTCCCGGCAACGATCGCATCTTGGTTTCCTCAACTCCGTCCGTTGACAGCATTTTTGCAGGTCGATAGTGTTCTGTATAACGTTGTCTACGTTATCATGATCATCTTCTTCTGCTTCTTCTACACTGCGGTGACCTTTAACCCTGTAGATGTTGCTGATAATATCAAAAAATTCGGTGGTTATATTCCAGGGATTCGACCGGGGAAAAAGACCGCAGAGTATATTGACTTCGTACTCTCGAGAATCACCTTCGGTGGTGCCATTTATGTCGCTATCGTTTGTGTTCTACCCAACATCATGATCGCACAGTATGGTGTCCCCTTTTATTTCGGTGGAACCTCTCTGCTTATTGTTGTTGGTGTTGCTCTCGACTTTGTCCAGCAGATCGAGTCATACTTGATCACTCGACATTACGAAGGCCTGACTGGCCCACGTGGGGCCAAACTTAAGGGACGTCGCAGCTCTGTAGTTTGATCACTACTGACTGCAAAGGATTTTTTTCGATGATTGTGCTCAAAAGCTCATCCGAAATCGAAACGATGCGTTTCTCTGGACAGATCGTGGCCAATGTCCTCGATGCTGTTGGAGAAGCCGTCAAGCCTGGCGTCTCTACCTGGGAACTCGAAGAAATTGCTGATGCGATGTGTATCAAAGCGGAGGCCAAACCGGCTTTCAAAGGATACCGTGTCGGTAAGAATGTGTTTCCTTGCTGTTTGTGTATCTCTGTCAATGAAGAAGTGGTACACGGCATTCCCTCACGGGATCGTATTCTCAAAGAAGGCGACATTATTAGCGTTGACTTTGGAGTGCAAAAAAATGGCTACTTTGGTGACTCTGCTCGCACCTTCGGTGTGGGAAAGCTGGGCCCTCAAGCCCGAAAGCTTCTTGATGTTACCAAAGAATCCTTGATGTGTGGTATCGCTAAAATGGACGCTGACCATCGGCTCCAGGATATCGGTTCTGCGATTCAAAAGTATGTTGAAGGACATCAGCTTTCTGTGGTGCGAGACTTTGTGGGACATGGCATCGGTCGTGGACTACACGAAGAACCTCAAATCCCTAACTTTGGGAAATCTGGACGTGGCTTACGCCTGCGCCCAGGGATGGTCTTTGCTGTCGAACCCATGGTTAATGTGGGTACTCATGAAGTTGAAATCCTCGACGATGGATGGACTGTGGTTACCTGTGATCGGCTTTTGTCTGCTCATTTTGAGCATACCATCGCGATCACAGAGAATGGCCCCGACATCCTGACGCTTTCAGTGTGAGTGTTTTACGTTCTGCGTTCTGTGTCTACATCCTGCGTTCTACGCCCTGTGTGGGCTCTCTTAGAACGAGAGTGGTGAAGTCGTATCTTGAGTTGGCGTGGAACCTAGAACCTAGAACATAGAACGATGGAGGATTTAGCCTCCACCCAGGAGTCCATCATGAAAGTTCGAGCTTCTGTCAAAAAGATCTGTGACAAGTGCAAGATCATTAAACGTAGGGGTGTTGTTCGCGTTATTTGCGAAAACCCCAAGCATAAACAACGCCAAGGCTAATATGCCGATTGGGATTCCAGCGAGCAGGTTTGTTGGCCTGCGGAAGTATCGGAATCCACAAAGACCTATGGTCTAAGGAGGTTACTGTGGCTCGTATCGCCGGTATTGACTTGCCGCGATCCAAACGAATCGAGATCGCTCTGACGTACATTTATGGAATTGGTAAATTTTCCGCGAGGGAGATTCTAGCCAAGGCCAACGTCGAATTGTCCACCAAAACCAGTCAGTTGACGGAAGGTGATGTTCAACGCATTCGCCAGATCATTGACCAAACGTATACGGTGGAAGGCGACTTGCGTCGGGAAGTCGCGACAAATATTAAGCGACTTATGGATATCGCTTGTTTTCGTGGATTGCGCCATCGCCGCCGCTTGCCCGTTCGTGGACAGCGCACCAAAACCAACTCGCGTACACGCAAAGGTCCGCGTCGCAACACCATGCGAACTAAGAAGTAAGAGGTGGAGCCATGGCTAAGGCCAGACGTTCAAGAAGTACCAAAAAGAAAGTGAAAAAGAATGTTCCTGTGGGCATCGCTCACGTGCGTTCTACCTTCAACAACACCATTGTGACTATCACAGATCCTTCAGGCAATGTCTTGTCTTGGTCAAGTGCTGGTGCACAAGGTTTTAAAGGTTCTCGCAAAAGCACCCCTTTTGCAGCTCAACAAGCTGCTGAAGATGCCGCCGCGAAAGCCATGGAACACGGTCTCAAAACTGTGGCAGTTTATGTCACAGGCCCCGGATCAGGTCGTGAAGCCGCACTGCGAGCCCTTGCAGCAGTCGGACTCAAAATTACGCTGATTCGCGATGTTACGCCGATTCCACACAACGGATGTCGGCCGCCCAAACGCCGCCGAGTCTGAGATAGCTTCGGCATCGAGACATTCTCCCTCGAGGCTTTTGAGTTGCAGTTTCTTGTGTAGCTTGCTATGCAGAACCGGAACACCGGCCGCTCGTAACTCAGAACTCGGAACTAACCAACGGAGTGTACATTCATGTATAGCTTCTGGCGCGATTTGATCTATCCCAAAAGCCTTCAGATCGATCAAGAGAGCTTGACCGATACCTACGGGAAGTTTGTCGCAGAACCTCTTGAGCGAGGATTTGGTGTAACTCTTGGCAACTCTCTACGCCGAGTGTTGCTCTCATCGATTCAAGGGGCGGCGATTACCTCTGCCCTGATCGATGGTGTTTCACACGAATTCTCAACATTGCCTGACGTCAAAGAAGATGTCACTGATATTATCCTCAACCTCAAACAAGTTATTTTGAAGTTTGATGACTATCGACCTGGCAATCGTCATCTGTCCATCGATGTCAAGGGACCCGCAACGGTCACAGCCAAAGACATCCAAACCCCCCTTCAGGTTGATGTATTGAACCCTGATCAACACATCGCGACCTTGATGGCGGGAGCGCACCTCAAAATCGAAATGACGGCACACAGCGGTCGGGGCTATATGCCATCAGACCGCGATGTGTGGGGAGACCTTCCCATCAATGCTATCCCCGTCGATGCGCTGTTCTCGCCCGTGCGTAAGGTCAACTTCCTTGTGACCAACGCCCGTGTGAAACAGCGTACGGACTACGATAAGTTGACTGTTGAGGTGTTCACTGACGGCTCCGTCAAGCCCGATGATGCTGTTGCTTTTGCAGCCAAAATTCTCAAAGAACAGCTCGCCATCTTCCTCAACTTTGAGGAAGTGGAGGAGCCCGAAGAGCCATTGCTCTCCGAAGAAGAGAAGACACTCAACGAAAACCTCCTGAAGACTGTCGATGAACTCGAATTATCGGTTCGTTCCGCCAACTGTTTGGCCACAGCCAATATCCGATATATCGGTGATCTTGTCCAACGCTCCGAGCAAGAAATGCTCAATACCAAGAACTTTGGACGTAAATCTCTGAAAGAGATCCAGGAAGTTTTGTCGACGATGGGCTTGAGTCTGGGTGTAAAACTAGACGCATGGCCTCCCCCACAACTCAAAGACAAGATCTGAACCGATAGAGGAAGACAATGAGACATCGAAAATCAGGTCGTCGCCTGGGCCGCAATAGCAGCCATCGTAAGGCGATGCTACGCAACATGGTGACGTCTTTACTCGAGCACGGTCATATTCAAACTACGGATGCCCGCGCCAAAGAAGTTCGTCGCCTCGCCGAAAAACTCATCACCATGGGCAAAAAGGGACTCCCCTCTGCCTTTGCTGAGGGAACCTCGGAAGAGACCATCCAAGCACGTCGTTTGCATCTCTTTCGTCAGGTCCTTCAGGTGGTCCGCACAAAGAAAGTGGCTCGGTCTGTTATGTCCGAACTCGCAGAGCGGTACGATGAGCGACCCGGCGGCTATACCCGTATGATCAAGCTCGGCTTTCGCCGTGGTGATAACTCCCCCCTCTCTCTACTTCAACTCGTTGACTCCCCCATCGAAGTCGATACCGACTTCGACGAAAGTGACGACGAAATCGAAGAAGCAGCAGCAGAGTAAATCTTCTTCTGTCTCTGTTTCTTATCCCTCAGGAAAGCTCGGTCCTACCGAGCTTTCTCCGTTTAAACACAGACAGTCTGTTGTTGTGTTCACTTCATCAATCACAGGTCGCTTGTTGTTGTGCTCACTTCATCAACCACAGGTCGCTTGTTGTTGTGTTCACTACATCAATCACAGGTCGCTTGTTGTCGTGTTCACTTCATCAATCACAGGTCGCTTGTTGTTGTGTTCACTACATCAATCACAGGTCGCTTGTTGTTGTGTTCACTTCATCAATCACAGATGGTCTGTCGCTTCGTTTCCCCCATGAATCACAGATGGTCTGTTGTTTCGTTTCCCCCATGAGTCACAGATGGTTTTCATTCCCTCCAACTTCTTTGTGTGTGTTTGGTGAGAGGAAGTTGGTCTATCGTGATGACTTGTATTTTGTAGCAGAAGTTTGTCCGTTAAATCCTTGCAAGGTGCTGCTGGCTGTGAGATTCTTGTGGCGCACTACCTCTTGTATGGAGCTGAATGATGCCCAATCTTGTCGAAACACTTGGCGTGTTTTCTTTTCAACGATCGTTTCGGTGGCCTTGGATGATGCTGGGATGGTCGGCCCTGGCTGGGCTTTGCTTGGCTGGTTGTCCCGCACAGAACTCCAAGCCCAAGCCCATCTCACGGCGTGCTGTGTCGAAACATTCATCACCTTCACAGAGCGCGTCTCCTGTACATCGTAAGGTGCGGATCATTTCGATGACTCCTGCTCCCAACCCGCGAACTCGAATTCCTGTAACTCCAACTCCTCTACCTCGAACACGTGTGCAGCCTCGAAAAAGGCCGACAGTGGCTCGTTTGGGGACAACCCCTCTATCTCGAAGACGTGTGCAGCCTCGAAAAAGGCCGACAGTGACTCGTTTGGGGACAACTCCTACTCCTCGGGGTGGTGCATTGTTTACGAAGGCTCCTGCGCCACGTAGGCAAGCACTACCGAAGATCGATCCTAAGACTGTTTTTTATCCGCTCCCCTTTGCTCTGCACTTGGATGCTAGGGAGAAGTGGTATCGCAAGAAGTTTGCAGAGGCCGATGGCCTGAAGATGGGCGCCATGGAAACGATCTTTATGAAGGAGCTTCGGCGTGAGCGTCGAAGAGAGGGTTTGTCGGGTTCTTATCGAAACCAGATGGTTCGCTTGGCCGGTATTCGCTTTCTGCGAATGCGTGGGTTGAAGATCTATCAGTTGATGGGATACCGAGCCCTGCAACAAGTGGAGCGGTTGCTACAGGCATATTTGGCAGAAGGAGGGGCACCTTTTTCTGTGCCTCGGGGCAAATCCAAGTTGGCAACGATCGCGAGTAAGTTAATCGAATACACTGGATACTATCCAATGTTACTCAAACGTGTGGGCCTCAAACCCAACTCCAAGACACTCAGCCGAACCCAGCGGTTTTGGTTGCGAACTTTGTTCATCGCTCGCTGGGGCTTACAGACCTGGGGCGTTTATCCTCTGCCAGCGATGCTGGGGAAAGACACATACAAAGATTACCAAAAAGCCCGGATCTTGTGGACCAAAGGCTTCAAAAAGAGGTTGTTCGCTGTGCGTGAGATCCGACGACTGGATCGCAGCTTCCCTGTGTATCGTGTGTTGGGCTGGCTGTTTATACAGACAGGACGTGTCAAGGCCGCTCAATCTAGCCTTCGAGATGCTGTGCGTCAGAATCCAAAGGATCAACTCTCTCGAACTCTTCTTGACAAAATCTCTCGCCCCCCGACATAATCAATCCTTTCGCTGACTGAACGCTGAAAATCTCTTGCTTGGATTCCATATGACCACAAAATCTCGTGAATTTAGGTGGGACCTGAAGCTCTCTACTTCGCAATCTCCACCATCCTTGGATAGCGTCTTTCATATTTCTCGATTCTTACTGTGGTTGCGACTCTTTTCGCTCCTTGGCATTGTCGTTTGGCTACTCTATGGATGGACCTCATCTGCTCTGGCAGATGAACGTGTCAACCCCATTGAAGATCGGATCGATACAGGTTCAACGTCAGCTCTCTCAAGCAATGAAACGCCTGGTATGGTGATCGTTCTTACCTACCAACAAATCCGCGCTCGTGGCTATCGCTCTGTGTATGAGATCTTGCGAGACCTGCCCGGATTCTCAACACGAGGCGGTTTTGGGGAAGGCTTTGTCAGCCTCACGATCGACGGCGACATCTCCCAAAACAACGAAAAGTTTCTGCTTTATATTGATGGTGTTCGCGAGCAAGACCTGTGGCGTCGATCCACTTGGCTGTCGTACCAATACTCTGTTTATTTTATTAAAAATATCACCATCTTTTATGGTCCTGCCGCCACGAGGTACGGTGCCAACGCTATGTCTGGTGTGATCTTTATTGATACCAAAAAAGCCGAAGACCTCGCCGATGGCTACGGGGATATCTCCTTTACCAAAGATATCCGAAACAACAGCTGGGCTGTGGACATGATGGTAGGGCATAGTTATACCAAACGTATCTTTCCCAAGCTCGCACTCAGCCTCTTCTCCTGGTACTTTCGTGGACGGTTTTACTTCAGCGATGAACGCAACAGCGACTACAATGCTTTGTGGAAACCGGAGAATTGGTCCAACCCGAGCAATCCAAAGTTTTCTCGATTCTCTCGTATACTGCGAGAAAATAATACCTTCCTGAACAACGCTCTACGTCGATACCGACAAAATATCTACAACTCGTATCGAGAAAATGGAGCCTTTAAATCCCTTGATGACCCAGCTCTTGATAGCTTTGTGGATCAGTACAAACAGCGCCTGTTGCGAGCTTATCTCAAAGATCCCAGCAACAGTGGATTGTATGCGAACCCCTTTTATCGCAACAACAATCTCTCCTTTTCGGGAGAAGCTGGCTTCCGCTTTGACAACTGGTTTTTTCGCTTTTATTTGTGGTCTACAGGAGCCGGACAAGGGATGCAGTTCTTGCCTGTGTATGTCCAAACAAATACCCAATGGTGGGTGCGCAACTTCTCTTTGTCTTTGCATCACTTAAAAAGTGAACTCTGGTCTTCCGGTGTTGGAGAAAAAGCGACTGTTATCTATTTTAATCTCAGCCTGGTCTTTCAACGCCATGAAACGCCAGGTAACTCGCTTTCCGTTAATTTTCTTCCCAGAACCACAACACTGCGCGACCCGATTCGTGTGGGTGGTACATTGTATCAGCCAAAATGTCGGGATGTCCCTGGCGGTTCAAACTTCGTACCCTGTACAGCACAAGAGTATAGCTGGCAGCCCAAGTATACCTATGTAGTATCTAACTCTTTTCGAGCAGAGCCCAAGCTTGATTTTCGTCTGCTCAACGGTAGAGTTTCGATGTCTGTTGGGGTGAATGCAGGTGTGGCTTTTATACAAGGCCCCGCTGTTACATCGAGCAGAGCTGATCCTGAAACCTTCGCAGAGCCTTCCAAAGAGCGCGGTGCTGGAAATCAATACGAACACCTCTATCTCACAGGGTTTGTCCAAACCGAAATTAAATTTACGGACTGGCTGTTTGCGAATCTTGGTTTGCGTAGTGACTGGGAACTCGTTCGAGGTCGTTTGGAGATTGTCCCCAACTGCGATCGCTCGATCCTCCCATGTTATCGCTTCAGCGCTCCTATTATTGGCCGCGCCTCGATCATCACGAAGTTCTGGGAAGGTAAGCTACAAACACGTCTCTCTTATGGCTATGCTTTTCTGTCTCCCTCGAACTGGGAGCTGTTTGGAGATGCCAGTGGTGAAGTCACCAGCAAGACAGCTCGGGGAGCCCTGGATCGCTCTCTCGATGCACGAGGTCTCTTGCCCCAAGACAAACACTCTGTCGAATTCAACATCTATACGAATGTTGCTTCGCGTTTGTTTTTTACCTTCAGTGTCTTTCATCACTGGCTCAACAATGTCACTGCGTTGGTGGATCTGGTCTATCGACAAAATGAAACCCGCAACATTAGTGTAGGGAATCAAACCACATGGGGAGGCCGATTCCACGCCATTGTCAAGCTCTTTAAATGGATGAACTTCAGTGCCAATGTCTCTGTGCTATACCCACGCCTTTTTGCATCCAACCTTGTCAATGAAGCTCAAAATCCTGTTCACCTACGTGAGTTCCCGATCTTTCAATCCAATTTAATCCTGGACTTTCGCTCTCATCCTTACGATGAATCTCATTTCTTCGGAAGCATCCGTGTCAACCTTATCTCCGGTCGTAGCACATCTACGCTAGAACAGCTTCAAGATGGCTCCATCCAACTCTCTGTCAATCAAGTCTCTACCGACTTTGCCGCAGTTATTCATCTCTCGGCTGGCTATCTTTGGATCCCTCCAGAGTCTTGGGTCTTCCCCAAAAAAGTCTCCATCTCTGCAACAGTTGAGAACTTACTTAACTCCTCTTACAACGACCTCGGTATACGCACAGCTCTCGGACCTATTTATAACCCTCTTGTCCCACAACCCGGTATCAATGGCTACTTTAATGTGTCATTAGGATTCTAGCTCGGTTTCCTTATGTCTTCTTTGAGTCTTTGGTATGAAGCAGTACGTCGTATTGCAAACCTCTCGCAGATGCAGGAAGTTGGTTGCCCCCTTTTTTGGATCACACCTCAGGTCTCGTTGAGAGTGATAGCTTTCGTTGAGGGTGACAGCTTTCGTTGAGAGTGATAGCTTTCGTTGAGAGTGATAGCTTTCGTTGAGAGTGATAGCTTTTGTTGAGAGTGATAGCTTTTGTTGAGGGTGACAGCTTTCGTTGAGAGTGACAGCTTTCGTTGAGAGTGATAGCTTTCGTTGAGAGTGATAGCTTTTGTTGAGAGTGATAGCTTTTGTTGAGAGTGATAGCTTTTGTTGAGAGTGATAGCTTTTGTTGAGGGTGATAGCTTTTGTTGAGGGTGATAGCTTTTGTTGAGGGTGATAGCTTTCGTTGAGAGTGATAGCTTTTGTTGAGGGTGATAGCTTTTGTTGAGGGTGATAGCTTTCGTTGAGAGTGATAGCTTTTGTTGAGGGTGATAGCTTTCGTTGAGAGTGATAGCTTTCGTTGAGAGTGATAGCTTTTGTTGAGGGTGATAGCTTTCGTTGAGGGTGATAGCTTTCGATTTGCTCTGAGTTAGGGGCGTTGTAAGCCGTATTTCTTGATTCGGCTGTAAAGTCGGCTGCGAGAGAGACCCAGTACAGTTGTTGCTTGTTGAATGTCCCAGTTCAAGGACTCCAGTGTCGATATGACGATCTGCTTTTCTTGGATGTCGAGTCTTTCTTGCAGTGATCGTTGTGTTGTTTTAACACGTTGATCGTGCTCCGGTTCAGGTGGAGGAGTGTATTGGCTTGTATTTTCCGGTAAGCGTGGTTGTTTTAGCATGATATCATCTGCATCAAGTACATTATTGTCGATAAATAACAGGCTCCTCTCCAGGATATTTTGTAACTCACGAACATTTCCCGGCCATAAGTGCTGTTGCAGTTTTTTGATGGCTTGGGGAGTGATTTGGAGCGGTCGGTTGGGGAAGAGCTTGGCTGTTAAATACTCCAGCAACAAAGGGAGATCCTCCATTCTCTCTCGCAACGGTGGAATGTCAAGTTCTACGACAGCCATTCGATAGTAGAGATCTTCACGAAACTGCTTTTGTGCAATGGCAGCAGGTAAATCACGGTGGGTTGCAGTGATTAACCGAAAATCTACTTGGATCTCTTGCTCACTTCCGAGGCGGCGAATTCGCTTTCGTTCGAGAACATCGAGGAGTTTGGGTTGAAGTTCAAAAGGGAGCTCTCCAAGTTCATCGAGAAAAAGAGTCCCTCCTTGGGCCTGTTCGAAGAAGCCATGATGTCTTTGACCCGCACTTGTAAATGCGCCTTTTTCGTGGCCAAAGAGCGATGATTCAATCAAACTAGAGGGGAGAGCACCACAATTGACAACAACAAAGGGGCCGTTAAATCTGGGGCTTTGCTCGTGGATTGCTCGTGCGATGCTGGTTTTTCCTGTCCCTGTTTCTCCTGTGAGAAGTACAGGGATATCTCGAGGACCTATCTTGGAGAGCAAGGAAAAAAGCTTCCTCATCTTGGGGTGTTTGCCCACGAGTTTTCCGCTGGCATCTTCATAAAGAATGGAGAGCTTTCGCTGCGTTTTTTGAAGCCGTAGCTCAAAGAGGGAGTCTCCCACTTGAACTTGAACACCGGGTGCTACATACGCATCAAAGATCCTGCACTGGTTGAGTAAGATACCGTTGCGACTTCCCAGATCTTTGATCCGCACACCGGCCTCATCGAGCCAACATTCACAGTGCTCTCCGCTCACTTTTCGATCCTTGCTCAGTACGATATCACACCAGTCTGAGCGTCCGATACGTATCAGTTCTTGGTGGAGTTGATATTCTTGTCCCTGGTGAGGACCTCCTACAATCACAAGGGACACCTCATCAATCGATATCTTTGTTCCTTTGATGCCGACAGAAGCGACAAGTGTTCCTTTTGTTTGTATCATCAGAAAAAATCTCTTATGTTGTGGATGTGGAAACCCCCTGCCGATCGGGGGGCCGGCAGAATCTACAGGACGAAGTCCAGGTGGAGTGGGGGTCGTTGACAATACCTATACTTACACTTTTATTCTTGCGAAAATAGATGCTTTCCTTTCTCTCTTCAACACAGGATCTCACAACATACAAATAACCCGATAGGAAGGCAATCCCCAAAGACAAACAACTCGATAGGAAGGTTGTTCCCAAAGACATACAACTCGATAGGAAGGTTGTCCCCGAACTCAGCGGCGAGGCTCATATGTCTCACTTTTGGGATCGCTGTTTCGCTTTCGGGATTCACTGTGGGACAATCGTGTCAAAGTCGAGACGGAAATGTAGAATTACAAAATGAATTTTCGATAATGTCCTTTTCTTTTCATAGGCTAGTTGTATTTTCTCGTTTTGGCATAGCTATTGCAGCTTGTGGCAAGGAAGATACGATGTGACACAGGAGAGAGCACAGGGTTGTCCTGGAAATCTTTCTTGGTCACGGAAGATACGATGTGACGCAAGGGAGGGCACAGGGTTGTCCTGGAAATC
>JALTMC010000003.1 GCA_027005175.1 Myxococcales bacterium | reverse complement strand
GCATACCCAACATGGGCTTCGCCAGCCAATTTACCCAAAGATACTCAATGTTTCTTGAAAGTCGCCGTACAGGATGGCAAAGGCGGCAAAAGCTACGGAACTCTTATTGTACAATTGGGTGATCCCCATCAAGGTTCAGGTTGTTCCAGCTCGCTCTATCGATAACACCCCCCCAACTTCAACGATAGACCCCCCAGGCGGAACACTCGTACCTTTTTTACTCAATGTAACGATCTTTTGTAAAGATACTGGCTCCGGCTGTCGTCGGATTGTTTATACCATGGACGGAACGAAGCCCAGCTTTTCTCCACGCAATGGAACAATCGTCAATGGGGATAAAGCGTCGATCGAGCTTTTCTCGATAGACCCTCTTACCATTTTTGACTTGCGATTTGCTTCCGAAGACAAGGCAGGCAACCGAGAAGCCCCTCAGTCTGCGCTCTATCGTTTCCCGTAATCCAATGAATCTCTCGAACGGTCAGCTCCCTCTTTGCTCTTCCGCATGAATCTCATTTCTCTTCAATAAACGACGGAAGTTGGCCCGATCCATATCAGCATGCCGTGCTGCCTCTGAGATATTTCCTCCAGCCTCTTTCAGAATCTCTTCGATGTACCGCTTTTCAAATCGCTCCAACACAAATTTTTTGGCTTCTCGAAACGACATATGAAGATAGGTTGGATGATACGAACGCTCCACCAATGCATCACTACCTCGAAGCTCTTTTGGCAGGGAAGCTGGTGTGATCTCTTCACTTTGCTCCATAATCAAGGCGTGCGCCATTGTGTGTTCGAGTTGGCGCACATTTCCAGGCCAGGCATAGCTTTGTAATAAGATCATCGTTTCTGTAGATATCTGATTGATTTCTTTGTTGTACATCTTGCCATAGGAGTGGAGGAAGTGACGGGCTAAGAGTGGGATATCATCAAGACGATCGCGGAGTGGAGGAAGTTCTATTTCCACCACATTGAGTCGGTAGTATAGGTCTTCTCGAAAGCGGCCAGCCTTAATCTCTTCGCGCAAATTACGGTGAGTTGCTGTGAGAACTCGAAGATTGACAGATGTACATTTGACATCACCCAATCTTTGGTACTCTCTCTCTTGTAACATTCGAAGCAGCTTAATCTGAATAGAGAGGGGGATATCACCAATCTCATCGAGAAAAAGAGTCCCACCGTCGGCTGTTTCAACCAAGCCGACCTTATCAACTGTCGCCCCTGTGAACGCTCCTTTCCTATGGCCGAAGAGAGTACTCTCAATTAAGTTTTCAGGAAAGGCACTACAAACAACAGGTACAAAAGGTTTGTTACGACGAGGGCTTTTCATATGAATCATACGAGCAATGCGCTCTTTTCCAACTCCTGTCTCTCCGTTCAGCATGACCGTGGCATCAAAAGCTGCAACTTGTTCAACCAATTGAAATACTTCTTGCATCCTAGGGCTGCTCCCGATGACCCCTTCGAAGTGCGTAACAGCTTCGAGCTGATCTTCGAGTTCACGATGACGATCGATAAGCTTCTTGCGCTCCAAGGCTTTTTCTACCGTGCGAACAGCGACTTCAATTTGCTCAAAGGGTTTTTGTAAATAGTCATAAGCTCCAGCTCTCATCGCGCTGAGAGCTGTTTCTATGGATGCATATCCCGTCATCATAACAACTTCAATACGGGGCCAATGTACTTTGATGCGCTGAAGCAGTTCAATGCCTGTCATCTCCGGCATCATATGATCCAGTATCGCAACGTCCCCTGTGTCGACTTGAAGATAATCCAAAGCTTCCAAAGGACTCTCAAAGGTGACAACTTGATGGCTGTTTCGCTCTAATGCTTTTTTCCATACATTGCGTATTAATTCATCGTCGTCCACGACCAAAAACTTTCCGGTAGGACGCACATCTTCTTCATATTCTGTCACGAAGCATCTCCTTGTTGTATCACAGACGATTCTTGCTCCTTCATTCATCCGAACTCTACCAGAGTTTTCTATTTTATTCTCGTGATATGTTGTAAACATATCATCCCTAATCATGACATGAATTCTCTCATCTTCCAAAAAGTCATCGATTTTCGCATGGCCTGAGTCTCCTCTCACTCATGAATCTCAAAAATGACTCAGCCGTCGAATTCCTTTGCCACATGCAC
>JALTMC010000002.1 GCA_027005175.1 Myxococcales bacterium | reverse complement strand
GCTTTGCAAACCAGGAAGGCTCCTGGTGTCTGGATTTGCATCACCTTTGACACTACCCTTCCACCTCTTGGCGAGGTTGAGAAGGCGCATTTCTATAGCATAGGTTTGTGGAAAGAGCAAGAGAAATCGTGATAGTTCTTCTCTTGTTACCCAAATTGGCAACATGTATGTATGTTTTTGGGTGCTCAGGGCTTGGTTTTTCCGTTGTTACGCAAAAATGGAGTGTTGCAAGCGCATCCAATGCATTCGCAGCAGGTCTGTGGCAGCGATGTGAGGGTTGTGTTCAGGAGAGGATGTGAGTGTGGTGGGAAATGCATGTTGGAGGAGAGAGCAGCCCAAGTTCCATTTCTGAAGAGCGGCTTCTCGGTATTGTTGGCTGATCTCCTGTTGATTTTGGGCCTGAGCTTGTCGAGACAGTGTCCAATCGAGGTGTGCCGAGCCCAGAGCTTCAACAAGGGAGAGAGTCGGGTTGCTGGCTTGTTCCTGTTTTTGTCGAAGGCTGGCCAAGGCAGCATGTGCCTTCTCAAACTGTTCCTGGTGGACTGCCATTGCGATAAGGAAAGACAAGCTGTGCTGTTCTAAGATGGGGTCCCCCCATTGCATTGCGAGTGATAACGCTTCCTGTGTATACGTGAGGGCTGTGGTTGCGTCGTTTTGAAGGTGGTGCAAGAGGCTCAGTGCAAGAAGCAGTTCTCCCTCCTCTTCATGCATGTGGTGATGACGCAGATGTGTGAGGGCTTGTTGGAGGAGAGTACGGGCTTTGCCGTACTCTTGCTGTTCAAGGGCAAGCAGGCCCAGTTGATAGGTGCCAAGGCCCAAGCCACCTGGATCCGGGATCGACTGGTGAAGGTCGATGGCTTGTTGGAGGAACAAGTTTGCCTGGCTCCATTCCCCCTGAAGTCTGTAGATTCGGGCGATATGATGAAGACAAAAACCCTCCCCTCGACGATCTTGAAGTTGACGATCTAAAGTGAGTGCCTGGGTGTGGAGTGTGGTGGCCTCCGCGTATTGACCGATACATTGACGCATCATCCCCATGAAATTAAGGGTCATACTTTCTCCTCGACGGTCTTCCATGAAGCGATGTATTTCCAGGGCCTGTTGGCTGCATCTCTCTGCGTCTTGGATGGCACCTTGTTTGAACTGAATCCTTCCGAGATTTCCAAGTGTGACACTTTTCCCACGATTGTCACCTTGCTCACTTTGAATGGCGAGAGCGTCCTTGTAAAATTCAATAGCGTCGTCTAGCTTTCCCTGGTTTCGGTAAAGATTTCCGAGTTGGCTAAGGGCGGTACTTTCTCCTCGACGGTTTCCTTGCTGGTTGTGGATCTGGAGGGCCTCTCTGTGAAGGCGTTCAGCTTCTTCCATTTTGCCTCGTAGCCGACACAAGTTACCAAGCTGGCCCAGAGCAACACCCACTCCATACATATCTTCTTGCTGGCGGTAAAGAACCAACGCTTCACGATGCATGGTTTCTGCTTGCTCATGGTGATTTTGCAAGCGATAGAAGTTTCCCAGACGGTTGAGTATCTGCGCCTTGCCCAAGATATTGTTGCGGGAATAGGCCATGGCCAGCGCATTTTCGAGGATCGTCTGCGCTTTCTTAAGTTGGCCCATACGACGCAAACACTCAGCCTGTATTTGTAAGGCTTGGAGGCGTAGCTGTGATGACAGGACACCGTGAACTGTCAAAGCTCGACGAAGACGCTCCAAGTAGTTCTCTGTTCCACCCTGAAGTGCAACAATCGGAAAAAGTAGGAGGTGAGCCTGAAGAGCAGACTCGGTGTCTGTAGAGAGCCAGCGTTCGTAGATGACTTTGAGGTTTTCACTCTCCAGGTACAAGTGCATCTGGTGTGTTTCGCTTTTTGCCTCATCGAGGATCGGCACTTGCTCTTGACCCCATGCGAGATAGTAGTCGGCGTGACGGCGCTCTGTGGCTGCGACTGTTCCCATGGATTGGTGTTCCTTGGCAGCAATGCTTCGCATCATCTCGTACATACCGAAGCGCACTTCGTAACCGGAGGAGGAGGGTTGGAGTCGTAGCATCGATTGATCGCGTAAGGAGGAGAGTACATCTCCTATCGAAGGGCCGGCAGGCCATTGCGGGAGTTGTATGATCTGCTCTGCTGCTTTAAGGG
>JALTMC010000001.1 GCA_027005175.1 Myxococcales bacterium | reverse complement strand
ATTTACTTTTCCATCTCACCTCCTTTCTTGTGATTGTAAATTGCCTCTCATCCCCCACCCTCAGGTGTTTGAGGATGGTTTCGAGAGAACGGATCGCACAGCCCCCTAAGAACGGAGGGTGCGCCTTTCAACGCACTCCGCTCAAGCCTCGATAAGACCGTGGTTTCCCACGATCCGGTTGTCATGAAAGTGAAGACGCATGTATCTGTCTGTGGCAGTTGGGGTGAACCAAGGTCAGGTTATCGAGGGTGTCGGGGCCACCATCTACTTTCCGAATGAGGTGATGGAGATTCCATCCTCTCGCTTCGGTCAGTGCTTGTTGACAGTGACTGCAACGCCCCTCTTGTCGTTTATACAGACGTTGAAGCCTTCGCTTCCCGGCAAGTTGAGTCTGCATCTTCCGCAATAACCGTTGCTCGAAGTATTCTTCAAACGCGGGATCATACGGATTCGCGGCTTTCTTGATCTTGCTATGACGTCTGATGCTGGTTTCAGAGAGTCTTTTCAGCCGCAACACCGATGTTTTGCCGTCATCATCGATGCTTTCACAAGCAAAAGTCCAAACAAAACCTTTGACATGGTGGAAGTCGCGGTCCTTGACCCACTACATACTCCAAGGATTGTGTTGGCCGGACCCCGTTGTCCAGCCTGTAAGAAAGGTCATATGGTGTTGATACAGTATCAGGAGAAGCATTACCTTCCTGTGACGCACAAACCTCCATAAACTCAGTCCCACTGTTCGACCGAGTTCCCATCCCTTGATGTGCATCATGACAGGAGAGTTGCGTGATGGATACCTCAAACAAGCATCAATACACCGATGCTTCCGTCATTTTACAAAAGAAAGCTCACACAAAGTAGGAGAAGCACACAATGTACCTGTTGATTCCTCTCGAAGTTGTCCCTGCCATCCTCTCCAAGACCTGAACATTCTCGATAAAACCACATAGGCTCGATTCTTCTTACATTACGGGGCTGTTCAACAATGGTTTTGCTGCGGCTCCGAAGCGTCGCGCAGCAAGAACCTTAACCGTTGGGCGTTTGGCATGCAACTTGTCATTTTGGATATATCTCTACTTGACAATACAATCTAGCCAATAGACAATATTTGGGTTGCAATTTGCTTTCTGCATTTTGTAGCGGACTGTACTTGCATTATGCGAGGAAATGGCTATGGATATTAACAAAATCCTGATAAGAGTGAGTAAGAACGCTGAGGGCTATGTTTTTCGACTGGACCCAAGGGCAAAAAAACTACTTTTAAAGATCGCTAATACCCCTTCTATTGCTGCAAATAAGTTATTTATTGCTTATGATTCTAATCATGACTTCCAAGAGTTATTTGGCAACTTTTACCAACAAGTTGTTACTCTTCTGACAGGTCTTACTCCAGATGCACTGTTGAAGTTAGGAGGAGTCCAGTTCATTGATTCTGTCGATGAAACTGTACTATTTGAGAAAGAGCTGGTGAATGTCTAAAGTTCGTGATCTATATCTGGGTAGAGCAGCTCAACTGTTTGTTATGTCTGAGTTTATAGTTCGTGGTTACAATGCTGCTATTCCTGAAGTTGATATTGGTGATGACATTTTGGTTATACGAGACTTGGATGACTCGTTGAGTAAAATACAAGTGAAGGCAACCAACACCTGTAAAGAGTTGACAAGCCAAAAGAACAAAGGCGTTTTTAGAGTTCAGTTCAATTTGAAGAAAACTCAACTCCTTAGAGATCCAATCGCACCATTCTATTTCGTTTTTCTGATACGTCGAAATGACCAATGGTATGACCCAATTATCTTCCCTCAAGACATTTTATCGAACGATTTTATTTCCGGAGATATTGGGACTGAAACTGAGCATGCAGTGAAGATTTGGTTCAAGGTTTATCCAGACGGAACAATTCAATGCAATGATGTTGACTATACAAGGCAACAAGGAAATTGGTCATATTGGCCACTTGTTGATAGCTGGCCTTAACGATCGGGTCGCCAGGGCGGTTGCCAGCCGCAAGTTCCCTAAGAACAGTGCAAGCACCTTTCAACGCACACTGCTCAAGCCTCCATAAGACCGTGGTTTCCCAAGATCCGGTTGTCATGGAAGTGGAGACGCATGAATCTGTCTGTGGCAATTGGGGTGAACC